>NZ_JAFMOZ010000076.1:0-19361 GCF_019049615.1 Rahnella sp. BCC 1045
GCCTGCTAAATAAAGAAAAAATGAATCACCGCCTGATGGCTCCATTATATAAAATTTCTGACAGTTATTTTTTTGCTCCTGCGCGCGGTCAGAGAACTGATACAATTATCAAAAACCCAAACTGCAATAACTATTGTGTGGTAGATGCAAAATATTATGCAGCCAAAAACATACAAACCTCACCACAGCTAGCCGACATTGTTAAGCAATTTTATTATTCCGAAGCTGTAAAATTAATTGAGCCGAGCGCAAAAATTATCAGTAGTGTTTTTGTATTTCCTGGTAAATCAGGTAATATAGAATCCATCCATATGGCCAAAAAAGAAAATAAAAAAAATTATGATTCATTTGATTGCCTAGATGATAACTACTCGCCAATAATCTGCATTTATCAGGACCCCATTGAGTTAATCATGCATTATGCCTCTACGAAAAAACTCATCAGTTTAAGTTCGAAAATCGTTGAATTGTGTAGTTAAACGTCCTTGCAAACATCCTTAATTTTAATAAGCGAAAGTTTAAAATAATCCTCAATAAGATGAATTTCACGTAAACATTATGTTCAGTCTAATGAGATACTCCTTCCAAAAACCAAAGCAAATCCCTGTAAATTCATCCAGTCTATTTCCTTAGCATCCGATGAAGAATAAGCTCTCCTCACTGCGGCAAAATCCGCAACCGGAATTGGCGTTCCGGATCCCCAATCGTGCTTGAGTTCGCGTAAACAGCGTTTCTCATTGGCACAGGCCTTACTCACCCTTAATATGGTGGCTCGGGCGAGGCAACCGTAAGGTTGGCCGATAAAGATTGGGATCGGTACGCCAACTTCGCCCGAGCTACCACCAGAGTTTGGCGTCTCTGTTGGTAGTGTGAATTACACCCAATGGAGTTACTGAAATGGAAAATATCTTCTCAAATATCTGCTTAATCAACACCTCCGCACAGGAGGCAGTCCATGTCTGACCTTTATGACAATACACAGCTGGAACTCGAAGAGATCGTCGATCAATGCCGGGCGCTGGCTTATGCCATCGTGACGCTGGATAACGCGCAGGCCAAAGACTTGCTGGGGTTTATTCTTTGTGAGCGATTAGAGGTGCTGAATCTGGCACTGGAACTGCCGTTTACCGATGATGACATCGTTGTAGAGGAAGAGCCGCTGGCGGCATAACTCTGGGATTCAGGGCATAAAAAAGCCAGCGCATTTCGGCGCTGGCAATTGAAAACACGAGGCAATCGGTAATTAGAAATCGTAGAACACGGTCACCCAGGTCTGATCCGGTTCGCCGTCGGTGGAATGCGCCAGTGTGCGTTCTACATAAACTGACAGGCCGTAACCGATCGTGGTGCCCGCACCGAAATAGGTGTGGTTTGCATGGAAATCTTCGCCGCCTTTCAGCTGCAGGGAATCGGCTGCAACGTAAGGTTGAATAGATTTCAGGAACGGTTTGTCGATATTAAAGGTATAACCGACGAAACCTTCAACGCCGTAGCCGCTGCCCGCAAAGTAATGATCCACCGGATTGGCGCGCGTGCTTGGCACAAAGTCTTTGTAATAACTGCCGGTTCCGACGATATACCAGTTACCCGGCTGCCAGGTTAGCGCAGTACCGGAAAGCTGCTGGTGATAATCTTTTTCATTATATTGATTATCTTTAACCGTCGCGTCGGTCACACTATAAGCTGCGCTCCAAACTAAATCTTTGGTCAGCTTATAATCGAAACCTAAACCACCGCCATTATTACGACGGTAATATTGATTTTCACCGGCAGCGATTTGATCTTCCGGCAGCAAATAGTTTGCATATAACGTCAGAGGACCAAAGTCGTTAGTATATTTAATACTGTTCTTTGGTTTATTGGCACCGTCGTAGTTGCCGTTAATACCAATACCTGTACCGCCCGCGTGACCATCGTTATCCCAGACGTCGCTTTTAATCCCGACGACGGAATAATAAATCCCGTACTGGTGGCCGTAGGTTAATGTGCCGTAACGGTCGTCTTTAAACCCGGCATATAACTGACGCTGAGTATCGCGGCGTGCGCCTTCTTCATAGTGCCCGTCCATGCCCAGAAGGTGCGCCATGTCCACACCCAGCTCATAGTAAGCGATAATGGAGGTGTCTTGCGTCAGTTTATAATCACCACGGAAACGGAAACGTGTACCGCCGTCATGACCATTTTTATAATAGCCCGGCTCTTCGCCGTTATTGAAAATCCACTCAGGACGAATACTCCCGCCCACCTGTAAACTTAACGGTGCCAGCAAAGAATTACTCTGAGGATTTTTATCTAAAACAGTAATCTCGGCCTGCGCACTTGCCGATAAAGCCGACAGCACGACACCGCCAATTAACATTGACGCTTTTAAATTGTTCATTATTACCCTGTCATTATTATTTATGTGATGTGTGAGCGGTCTTGCGCCGCGTATAAATAATTAACATAGGTAAGACGGGCGACAAAGTGAAAATTCAGAAAGTTCCCTATAAGAAAAAGATATATACGGATTAATAATTCGACATTATTATTTTAAAATGTAACGCCAAAAAACAAAATGTATACTTTAGTGCAAATAACATCCGGATTGCCTGTAATACAATCAAATGTAAATTCAACGGTATTCAGATTCGAAATATTTAATAACAATTATCGGATAAAAATAGCACCTATAATTAAATCATGCCTGCGTGACAATTACATTACGTTATAACCACTTTATATCATTATTGTGATCACCGTTATAATCCCTGCTGACAGAATAATATTTTGCAAAGCCTGTTATTTATTAATCGATTTCATTTTTTATTTCTTTAATGCCTTTTTGATGAGGGGAAATGCACGGTTTGGTGGATTTCAGGCAGGTCTGATAAATGAGGTTCAAAGCACAAAAAAGGGTTCCTCCGTACCGGCAGAAACCCTTTTATCACTTTCGGTGTTATCAGCTCACCGACACTTTCCGGCGGCGTTTATCGAGGTCTTTGATGAGTTTATTCACCTGATCGTCAGCAAACATTTCTTCAAGAGTGCAGGAAAGTTTGCGGCGCCAGTTCGGGTACTCATCGCTGGTGCCGGGGACGTTGACCGGCGCGTCCATGTCGAGCCAGTCTTCCGGTTGCAGGCCGAGTAGCGCACAGGCACTGTCGGCGACGTAGCGTTGCAGGCCGCGGTTGAGCACCGGCGTCATTTCCATTAATGCGGCTTTGTGTCCGGTTTTCTTCGGGATGCAGTCGTAATGATGCAACCCGTCGAGCAGCCCCTGACGCGCCCGCGCACGGTCGGCGTACAGTTCCTGTAAAACGTCTTCGTCACGGTAAAGCCCGAGCGTTTTACCGAGCGCCAGATCGTCGCTTTGCCAGTAACCGCGCAGCGTCGGCAGGTCGTGCGTAGTGATGGTTGCCATCGCCTGAACCGGGTACGACTGCGGCGCACGGAAGTTGTTTTCCTCATCGCGCTCGAAATACAGCACTTTGTAGGAATACACACCGCCCTCGCGCAGCTTGCTGACGATCTCCACCGGCACGGTGCCCAGATCTTCGCCGATAACCATGCAGCGGTGGCGCTGACTTTCCAGCGCCAGAATCGCCAGCAGATCGTCTACCGGATATTGCACATATGCGCCTTTATCCGCCGTTTCTCCGGCCGGGATCCACCACAATCGCAGCAGCGTCATCACATGATCGATACGCAACGCGCCGCAACTGGTCATGTTCGAACGCAGCAAATCGATAAACGGCTGATAGCCGCGCTTCACCATCACATGCGGATCCATCGGGCGCAGATCCCAGTTCTGTCCGAGCGGCCCGAGAATGTCCGGCGGCGCGCCGACCGAGGCTTTCAGGCAATACAGCTCGCCGTCGCCCCAGGTTTCAGAACCGCCTTCGACGACGCCCACCGCTAAATCGCGGTATAACCCCATCGGCATGTCCTGCTGCTGGCTGGTGCGATAACAGTTTTCGAACTGGATTTCAGCCAGCCATTGCAGCCACAGATAAAACTCCACATCTTCAGCGTGTTGCTCGCAGAATGCGCGAACAGCCGGGCCACGGGCATCGTGATATTTTTCCGGCCAGCGGTTCCAGCCGAGCGCGACATCCGTTTCTTTCGCCAGATGCTCATACAGCGCATCAAACGCCGCCTGCAAATACAGGCTTTCGCCGCCCTGTTTCACGAAACTGGCCAGCGATTTCACCTGCGGATCCTGCGTTTTTCGGCCACGAAAATGCGTATACGCCAGCCGTAAACCTTCGAGTTTCAGCGGCATCACGTCGGCGTAATCCACCCATTCACTGGCGCGGACGGCCTGCAAACGCTGCTGCGTCAGCGGCTGGTTCCACCAGATTTGGGCTTCCTGACTCTGCTTAAAATCGTCTACCGCGCTGACGTCGATATAAATGACGTTCAGCCAGCGGCGCGAAGACGGGCTGTACGGGCTGGCCGCCACGGGGTTTGCCGGATACAGCGCGTGAATCGGATTGAGCCCGACAAAAGCGCCGCCGCGCCGGGCGACATTTTCGAGCATCAGGTTGAGATCGCCGAAATCGCCGATGCCCCAGTTATTTTCTGAGCGCAGCGTATAAAGCTGCACGCAGGCGCCCCACAGTTTTTTACCGGCCAGCAAGGCGTCCGGTTCATAGCAACGTTTCGGGGCGACAATCACCCGGCAATCCCACTGCTGCGCGTCCTGCGTCAGCGTCAGCTGGTGATAACCGGCGGGAATTTTCCCCGGCAGCGCCAGCGTCATTTTGCCGCTGATACGCCCCTGCTGAGTTGCGCCGTTTTCCAGCTGCAACGTCCAGCCGAATTCACCTTCTCCGCTGACCGGCAGCGCCAGACGGCTGCCGGAGACAAAGACTTTGACCGGCGGAACCGGTGTTGCAGCCGGACGATGCCCGGCCTTCCAGCCCATAGCTGACAAGAGGTCGCGCTTGGTTTCCGGTGCGATGGCCTGCTGCTTGCCATGTGCATTAATGAAACCAGAGGAAATACCCGCCTCCCTGGCGGCCTGCTCCAGTACTTTGTTCTCCATGCGGGCTCCTTAACGTTTCGCCTGCCAGATCCGCTGCTGATAATCGCGAATCGATCGGTCGGAACTGAACATCCCGACGCGGGCAGTATTGAGAATAGTTTTGCGCGTCCACTCGTCCTGATCACGGTACAGTGCGTCGACTTTTTGCTGTGCCGCGCAGTAATCCGCGAAGTCCGCCAGCACCAGATACGGGTCACCGCCGCCGAGCAGGCTGTCGAGCATCAGGCTGAACGCCTGTTTGTCGCCGTTGCTGAAGAAGCCGTTTTCCAGCTCTTTCAGGATCTTATCCAGATGCTTGTCTTTCTTACGGATTTTGAGCGGATCGTAGCCTTTGGCCTGCAACGCTTTCACCTGATCGACGGTATTGCCGAAGATGAAGATATTCTCTTCGCCGACCTGTTCCGCAATCTCGACGTTTGCGCCATCGAGCGTGCCGACGGTCATCGCGCCATTCAGCGCCAGCTTCATGTTGCCGGTGCCGGAAGCTTCTTTCCCGGCAGTAGAAATCTGCTCAGAAACGTCTGCCGCCGGGATCATCAGCTCCGCCACCGACACGCGGTAATCCGGGATAAACACCACTTTGATGCGGTCGCGAACCAGCGGGTCGTTATTCACTTTTTCAGCCACCTGATTGATGGCGTAGATAATATTTTTCGCCAGGTAATAACCCGGTGCGGCTTTCGCGCCGAACAGGAACACACGAGGCACCATGTCCATTTCCGGGTTATCACGCAACTGGCGGTACAGCGAAAGAATGTGCAGCAGGTTCAGGTGCTGACGTTTGTACTCGTGCAGGCGCTTGATCTGCACGTCGAAAATCGCGTCCGGGTTCAGCGTCAGGCCCATCGTGTGTTTGACGTACTCCGCCAGACGCACCTTGTTTGCGCGCTTAATCTGCTGATAACGCTGGCAGAACGCCGTATCTTCAGCGGAACTTTCCAGCCCTTTCAGCGCGTCCAGATTGTTCACCCATTCAGTTTTCAGAGTGTCATCAATCAGCGCGGACAGCGCCGGATTACACTGTTTTACCCAGCGGCGCGGCGTGATGCCGTTGGTGACGTTGTGGAATTTGTTCGGCCACAGCTGGTGATATTCCGGGAACAGATCTTTGACCACCAGCTCGGAATGCAGTGCTGCAACGCCGTTCACCGCAAAACCGCTGACCACGCACAGATTAGCCATGCGCACCTGTTTGTTCTGATGAACTGAAAGTTTTTCCCACACCGCTTTGTCGCCCGGCCACTGTTTTTCGACCACTTTTTTGAAGCGCGCGTTAATGGCTTTGATCAGCGAGAAGTGGCGGGGCAACAGGCTGCGGACCAGTTTTTCATCCCAGCATTCGAGCGCTTCCGGCATCAGAGTATGGTTGGTGTAAGCGAACGTCTGGCTGGTGATGGCCCATGCGGCGTCCCAGTCCAGCTGATGTTCATCCAGCAAAATGCGCAGCAGTTCAGGGATAGCGATCGTCGGATGCGTATCGTTTAGCTGAATCACTTCGAACTTCGGCAGATCCTGAATTTTGCGGCCCAGGAAATGGTGGCGGCGCAGAACATCGGCCACCGAGCACGCGCACTGGAAATACTGCTGCATCAGGCGCAGGCGCTTACCCGCTTCGTGGTTGTCATTCGGATACAGCACTTTGGTCAGTTTAGCGGCATCGATGCCTTTCTGTTCCGCTTTAAGGAATTCGCCGTCGTTAAATAAGGTCAGGTCAAAAGGATGCACGTCGGTGGCCTGCCACAAACGCAGTGGCTGCGTAACACCATTTTTATAGCCGACTACCGGCAAATCCCAGGCTTCGCCGCGCAGGGAAAACGCCGGATGCCATTGCTCGGTGCCCAGCTCATTTTTGACCAACTTGCCGCCAAACTGAACGTCCACGGACAACGCGCTGTTGTGGGTAAACCACGGGTAGCTTTCGCGGTGCCAGTTATCCGGCGCTTCCTGCTGCTGGCCTTCGCTGAATGACTGACGGAATAAGCCATACTGATAGTTCAGGCCGTAGCCGGTCGCCGGTTGCCCGACGGTCGCCATCGAATCGAGGAAACAGGCCGCCAGACGCCCTAATCCGCCATTACCCAGCGCCGGATCGGTTTCCTGTTCCAGCACATCGGCCAGTTCAACGCCCTGCTCTTTCAGTGCCTGGTTGACGGTTTCATACCAGCCGAGATTAATCAGGTTATTCGCGGTCAGACGCCCGATCAGGAATTCCATCGAAATGTAGTTAACGTGCCGTTGCGGCTGTTTCGTCGCTTTCGGCGCGGGTTGCGCGCTGAGTTGTTCTGACAGTGCGGCGCTGGTGGCCTGCCACCACTGATGTGGCGTCATGTCCTGCGCCTGCTGTAAACCGAATCCCTGCCACTGGCGTTTTAGCGCGGCTAAAAACTGCGTCTTATCCAAAGTCACCTGCATCACATGCCTCTTTATCCGGGAATTTGTGGGAAAAGTTTTAGGTTGATAATCACTATGCTGAAGCTTCTCCGGAAGAGCAGCATCATCCCGCCAAAGATTAGGCAGGGAGGAGAAACGGGGCGTAGCCGGATGAGACGGGCGCTCAGAGGGAAGGGCTGAAAATTTGTATTAAGAAGTGTGATGCAGAGCAACTTAACGACATGTAAAAACGTAACATTCTTGCAATCAATGTTTCAAAGGAGGACTTTAGAAAAAGTGATTAATTACACGCTGTGAAATAAAGATCGCCCCTCTGTTCACCGTCAAAAGAATCGTAAAAAATGCTGATCCCTTCGAAATTGAGCCGCCCGGTGCGGCAGCAAAATACAGTGGTTCGCGATCGTCTGCTGACGAAGCTGGCGACTGCGCCAAATTACCGTCTGACCCTGGTCGCCAGCCCGGCAGGCTATGGGAAAACGACGCTGGTGGCGCACTGGGCAGCGGGAAAAAGCGATCTCGGCTGGTACTCTCTTGATGAAAGCGATAATCAGCCAGAGCGTTTTGCCAGCTATCTGATTGCGGCCGTGCAGCACGCCTGCGGCGGCCATTGCGTGAAAAGTGAGGCACTGAGCCAGAAGCATCAGTACGCGAGTTTGTCCGCACTGTTCGCTCAGCTGTTCGTGGAACTTTCCGACTGGCACCGCCCGCTTTTGCTGGTGATCGACGATTATCACCTCATTTGCAACGATGCAATCCACGAAGGGATGCGTTTCTTCCTGCGTCATCAGCCGGAAAATATGTCTCTGGTGGTGCTTTCACGCACCCTGCCGCCGCTGGGCATCGCCAATATGCGTGTGCGCGAGCAACTGCTCGAACTCAATGCCTCGCATCTGGCGTTTACACACCCGGAAACGCAGCAGTTTTTCGATAACCGCCTTAAAGATCCGATTGATCAGGCTGACAGCAGCCGCCTGTGCGATGACGTCGCAGGCTGGGCCACGGCGTTGCAGCTGATTGCGCTCTCGGCGCGCCAGTCGGCCACCTCTTCGCAACAATCGACGCAGCAATCGGCGCGCAAACTGGCCGGCCTGAACGCCAGCCATTTATCCGAATATCTGGCGGACGAAGTGCTGGATCGCGTTGATGCGCCAACCCGTGATTTCCTGCTGCGCTGTTCGTTGCTGCGTTCGATGAACGACGCCCTGATTGTGCGGCTGACCGGAGGCGACAACGGTCAGCAACGGCTGGAAGAGCTGGAGCGTCAGGGGTTGTTTATTCACCGTATGGATGACACCGGCGAATGGTTTAACTTCCACCCGCTGTTTGCCACTTTTTTGCGTCAGCGCTGCCAGTGGGAACTGGCAACCGAGCTGCCGCAGATTCACCGCGCGGCCGCCGAAGGCTGGCTGGCTCAGGGTTTCCCGGCCGAAGCCATCCATCATGCGCTGGGCGCGGAAGACACCGATATGTTGCGCGATATTCTGCTGCAACATGCCTGGGCGTTGTTTAATCAGAGCGAACTGGCGCTGCTGGAAGAGTGCCTCGCCGCACTGCCTTACGACCGTCTGATTCAGAATCCAAAACTGGTTCTGTTGCAGGCCTGGCTGGCACAAAGTCAGCACCGTTATGCCGAAGTGGAAGCGCTTCTGGCGCGTGCTGAAAGCGAAATGCAGCAGCGCAATATCGTGATGGAACAGGATCTGACGGCAGAATTTGATGCCTTGCGTGCGCAGGTGGCGATCAACGATGGCCGTCAGGATGAGGCCGAAAAACTGGCCGCCGACGCCCTGCGTTTCCTGCCGTATGAAAGCTACTACAGCCGCATTGTTGCCACGTCGGTGACGGGCGAAATCCAGCACTGCAAAGGTGATTTAACCCGTGCGCTGCCGCTGATGCAGCAAACCGAACAAATCGCGCGGCGCTACGAGGCCTATCACTACGCCTTATGGGCGCTGCTGCAACAGAGCGAAATTCTGATTGCTCAGGGCTTTTTGCAGGCCGCATTTGAAATGCAGGATCGTGCTTTTGAACTGGTGCGTGAACAGCATCTTGAACAGCTGCCGATGCATGAATTTTTACTGCGTCTGCGTTCGCAATTGTTGTGGTCGTGGTCCCGTCTCGATGATGCCGAAGACGCGGCGCGTCAGGGGCTGGACGTGCTGACCAACTTCCAGCCACAGCAGCAATTGCAGTGTCTGGCGATGCTGGCGAAATGCTCTCTGGCACGCGGTCAGCTCGACAATGCGCATCATCATTTGCAGCGTTGTGAAAGCCTGCTCAAAACCGGCCAGTATCACATCGACTGGATGACCAATACCGATAAGCCGCGGGTGATTTACTGGCAGATGATCGGAGATAAAACCGCCGCGCGGCAGTGGCTGCAACAGGCGCGTAAACCGGACATGGCGGACAACCATTTCCAGCAGGGTCAGTGGCGTAATATTGCCCGCGTGCAGATTTTGCTGGAACAGTTTGATGAAGCCGAAGTGGTGCTCGACGAGCTGAATCAGAACGCCCGTCAGCTGCGCCTGACCAGCGATCTGAACCGTAACCTGTTGCTGAGTAACCTGCTTTACTGGCACACCGGGCGCAAAAGTGACGCGCAGCGCGTATTGATTGAAGCGCTCGGGCTGGCAAACCGCACCGGATTTGTCAGCCATTTCGTGATTGAAGGGGAAATGATGGCGCAACAGCTGCGTCAGCTGATTCAGCTCAATCTGTTGCCGGAGCTGGAACAGCGCCGTGCGCAGCAAATCTTGCGGGAAATTAATCAGCACCATCGCCATAAATTTGCGCACTTCGACGAAGGTTTCGTGAATAAATTGCTGACCCATCCGCAGGTGCCGGAGCTCATCCGCACCAGCCCGCTGACCCAACGTGAATGGCAGGTGCTCGGGTTAATTTATTCCGGCTACAGCAATGATCAGATTGCCGGCGAGCTGGACGTTGCCTCCACCACCATCAAAACGCATATCCGCAATTTGTACCAAAAACTGGGCGTCGCCCACCGTCAGGAAGCCGTTCAGCAGGCTCAGCATCTGCTGCAAGTCATGGGCTACGGCGCCTGAAATCCCTTCATTCCCACTTTTCATAACACACCGACTATTTATGGCGGTGTGTTATGCCTATTTTGCATTAGTACAGGCGAACATTTTTTGCTCACGACGAAAAAGCGGTGATATAATGTGACCGTCGTCACATTATTTAACTTCACCATTTTCTTCAGTAAAGCCCATTGCCAACCAGCGGTAGCAGCCTTCAGGCTGATTTGGCTTCGTGCAAACGGCTGTAGTGAGTAAGGATTTATATCGATGGGTACTTTAACTGCCGGATTCATCATGATGCGCTGGGAACTGCTGAGCGCCTTTTTAATGTTCTGCACCAGCCAGCTTAATATTGTTTGCCGCCAGTCCAGCCGGAATACCATGGCGTTTGTTTGCAGTGGTATCGGCCTCACCGTCACCTGTTTCTTCGTGATGAGCCTGATGGGAATGAGCTATAACGCCGTGGCGATTGCTCAGTTCTGGTCCACGACGAAAGAGGTGTTCTTTGACGTCATGAGCAAAACCCCTACCGATATGTCTTACTACTATTAATCTTATTCTCTGATCGGTATTTACGATTTAAAGAGGGCAGAACGTCATGTTCTGCCCTCTTTATTTCGCCTTTTCTTTCACCCTGCCGCGATTTTGTTGCTTATTTGCGCACCGTTCCCTCATCTAATCCTAAATTTTAAAATTTGCGGGATGCATCGACTGTCTTTTTGTACCTATCTGCATGATTACCTGTAAATTGCGCACTGTCCCGAAGGATAAAAAGATAATGTGCGAACGCCCTAAACTATTCATTGCTAATAGTTGAACGGTCGTATTAGATTCTCACACTATACTTTTCCCAGAATGATCATTGTTTTGTTTGCTTCAGGCTGCTGAATTTCCACTATTTTGGCACCCCTGCTTATGGCTGAAGGAATTCCGATGAATACGCATCACGTGCTTGGCGCGTTAGTGTTACTGGTAAGCTCTGCCTCGTCACTCGCCGTTGAAACAACGGGTATCCCGCAGGATCAGGTAAAAGAACGCAACGCGTTCATTGCCGATCTGATGAAGAAAATGACCCTTGATGAAAAAATTGGTCAGCTGAATCTGGTCACCGTTGGTCCGGATTATAAAAAAGAAGCCATCATGGCGGATATCCAGGCCGGTAAAGTCGGCGGGGTATTTAATACGGTCACGAAGCCAGACATCCGCCGTATGCAGGATGAAGTCAAAAACAGCCGTCTGAAAATTCCTCCTTTTTATGCCTATGACGTTGTCCACGGACAGCGCACGATTTTCCCGATAAGCCTTGGCCTCGCCGCCAGCTGGGATATGCAGGCCGTCTTCACCAGCGCACATATCGCTGCCGTGGAAACCGCCGCCGATGGCCTGAACATGACCTTCGCGCCGATGGTGGATATCACCCGTGATCCGCGCTGGGGCCGTGTGTCCGAAGGCTTTGGCGAGGACACTTATCTGACCTCACGCCTCGCGCACGAAATGGTCACCGGCTTCCAGGGCAAAGATCCCTCTGCACCCGATGCCGTCATGGCTAATGTGAAACACTACGCGCTCTACGGCGCGGTCGAAGGTGGCCGCGAGTACAACACCGTCGACATGAGCCTGACCCGCATGTTCAACGATTACATGCCGCCGTACAAAGCCGCAATTGATGCCGGTGCCGGTGGTGTGATGGTTGCGCTCAACAGCGTTAACGGGATCCCGGCAACGTCCAATACCTGGCTGCTGAAAGACATTCTGCGCGATGAGTGGCAGTTTAAAGGCCTGACCGTCAGCGATCATGGCGCGATTGGCGGGCTGGTGAAGCATGGCGTGGCCGAAGACGATCGCCAGGCCGCCGCAATGGCGCTGAAAGCGGGCGTGGATATGGACATGGCCGACAACATGTACGGTAAGTATCTGAAAGGATTACTCGCCGACGGTCTGGTCAGCCAGCAGGATATCGATCGCGCCGTGCGTGACGTGCTGGCCGCCAAATGGGACATGGGCCTGTTTGTCGATGAGTACCGCCATTTAGGGCCACAGTCGAGCGACCCGGCCGACACCAATGCCGAAAGCCGCCTGCACCGCAGCGAAGCGCGCGAAGTCGCACGCACTTCTCTGGTTCTGCTGAAAAATAACAACCAGACATTGCCGCTGGCGAAGAAAGGCACCATCGCCGTGGTCGGTGCGCTGGCTGACAGCAAACGTGACGTGATGGGCAGCTGGTCTGCCGCCGGTAAAGCCGATCAGGCCGTGACCGTATTGCAGGGCATGAAAGATGTGCTCGGCGATAAAGGCACCGTTCTCTACGCGCGCGGGGCGAATGTCACCGACGATCAGGCAATGGTCGATTTCCTCAATTCCTACGAAAAACAGGTGATCAACGACCCGAGAAAACCACAGGACATGATCGACGAAGCGGTGAAAACTGCTGAGAAAGCCGATGTCGTGGTGGCCGTGGTCGGTGAAGCACAGGGCATGGCGCACGAGGCTTCCAGCCGTTCTGAGCTGAACATTCCGCAAAGCCAGCGCGACCTGCTGAAAGCCCTGAAAGCCACCGGAAAACCGCTGGTTATCGTGCTGATGAATGGTCGCCCTCTGACGCTGACGTGGGAAAACGAAATCTCTGATGCGATGCTGGAAACCTGGTTCAGCGGTACCGAAGGCGGCCATGCGATCGCCGACGTTCTGTTTGGCGATTACAACCCGTCAGGCAAACTGCCGATGACTTTCCCGCGCGCTGTCGGCCAGATTCCTTTGTATTACAGCTTCCTGAATACCGGGCGTCCGTTTAATCCGCAGCATCCGGACAAATACACCACCCGCTATTTTGATATCACCAATGGTCCGCTGTTCCCGTTTGGCTATGGCCTGAGCTACACCCGTTTCAGCGTGTCTGACGTGAGTTTGTCTTCTACCACCATGGATGCCAAACACCCGCTGACCGCCAGCGTGACGGTGAAAAACACCGGTAAAGTCAGCGGCGCAACGGTGGTTCAGCTGTATCTTCAGGACGTCGCGGCTTCAATCAGCCGCCCGGTTAAAGAGCTGAGGAATTTTGAAAAGATCACCCTGCAACCGGGTGAAGAGAAAATCGTTACATTTGCGATCAATGAAAAGGATTTACGTTTCTTCAACGACAAGTTGAAATGGGCTTCTGAACCCGGAAAGTTCAACGTATTCGTAGGCTTAGATTCTCAGGACGTGAAACAAACCAGCTTCCTGCTGAAATGATTTTCCGGGCTCAGTTTGGAGCCCGGCGTGAAGTCTGAAATTGAGTCTCGCACAGGCGGGTTACCGGTTACGGCACCCGCCTCTTCTGAGCAGTAATTTCTGCCTGGCGACTGGATATCTAACCGACAGTTGCTAACCTTAAATTCAATGTGTTACGCGCCCTCGCCCTTTATCCGTTCGTTACGGAGCGTTGCGAATGTGCTGAACAGAGTAAGCTCCGTCTGTGCTGACTGTTGCCCTGTCGCCACACTGGCGGCGTATAGCGTTCTTTGCGGAGAAACATTTCATGGTCGATTCTCAAGATGCCTCCATTTTGTACCTACATTTCGGCACACCCCGCCCCTACTGGCGGCTGGGTTCCGACAGCAATGCACTGGAGCTGTCCGCTGAGAAAGGCATCGTCAACGTCGCGATTTCCCTGACCCAATGGCAGGCGGGAAAAATCAGGCAACTGACCGGGATCACCTCAAGTTTCACACTCGATATCACGCTGTTCGGATCTCCCGTTCGCCTGTATCTGGTGGGCCGCAAAATTGACAGCAAAGCCTGGGCAGGCACCGCGTCGGCTTATCAGGATACTGAATCCGTCGCGCACGATCTGGAAGTCGGCCTGACATTTGCCGAGCAGGTGGTGTCTGAGGCCAACTCGGTCATCGTGATTATCGATCAGGAAGGAAAAATCCATCGTTTCAACCGCTTAAGCGAAGAATATACTGGCCTGCGCGAAGAAGATGTCATCGGGCGCAGCGCCTATGACCTGTTTATGTCGATGGAAGAAGGTCTGGCGTCGCGCCAGAACATCAACGGTTTTTTTCAGCATCAGCAATCCTATGAAGTCGAACGCTGGATCAATACGGTTAAAGGTCAGCGGCTGTTCCTGTTTCGCAATAAATTTGTCCACAGCGGCAGCGGCAAACAGCAAAAATATCTCATTTGCTCCGGTTCCGACATTACCGATGAACGCAAGGCGCAGGAGCGTTTACGCGTTCTGGCCAACACCGATTTAGTCACCGGTTTCGCTAACCGCAACGCCTTGCAGGAATCGCTGGCAAAGGCGCTGAAAGAGCGCGGTGAGGACAAAGTCGGCCTGATTTATCTGGATCTGGATAACTTCAAAAAGGTCAACGACGCCTACGGGCATATGTTTGGCGATCATCTGCTGCGCGCGGTTTCAGATGCGATTCAGGATTGCCTGTCGCCCAACGATAAGCTCGCGCGTTTAGGCGGCGATGAATTCATTATTCTCAGCACGCATGCCGAAATCGACACGCTCGAAGCACTGAGCCAGCGCGTGTTGCGCCGTCTGGGCTTACCCTTCCGCATCGGGCTGATTGAAGTCTATACCGGCTGTTCCGGCGGCATTGCGATTTGCCCGGAACACGGCACTGACGGCGATACGCTGTTGCAAAACGCCGATACCGCCATGTATGTGGCAAAGGAAAAAGGCAAAAACGCGCACTGCGTTTTCTCGCCGGACATGAATGAAAAAGCCTCAGAATACATGTGGCTGGATACCCATCTGCGTAAAGCGCTGGCCGTAAAGGATCAGCTGGTTTTGCACTATCAGCCGAAAGTCTCGCTTTATGGCACCGTGCAAAGCGTGGAAGCGCTGCTGCGCTGGAATTCGCCGGAACGCGGGCTGATCCAGCCGCAAAGCTTTATCCCTTACGCCGAAGAATCCGGCCTGATTACTCCCATCGGAAAATGGGTCATTGAAACGGCGACGCGTCAGGCGACAGAATGGCAAAAAAAAGGTCTGAACCTGCGCGTTGCGGTGAATCTTTCCGGACGCCAGCTTAACAACGGTTCCTTCATCACCACGCTGTCTGATGCGATGAAAAAAGCCGGAATGAAAGGCTGTATGCTTGATTTCGAGCTGACGGAAAGCTGCCTGGTGGAAGATGAAAGCGCTGCCGTCACCATGATTAATCAGCTGCATAAATTGGGTGCGCAAGTGCATCTGGATGATTTCGGTACAGGTTATTCCTCGCTGTCGCAACTGGCGCGTATTCCGCTCGACTGCATCAAGCTGGATCAGAGTTTTATTCGTGGAATCAATGACAATCCGGTTTCACAGGCACTGGTCCGGGCTATTGTCGCGGTGGCAAAAACACTGCAACTGACGGTGGTCGCGGAAGGTGTGGAAACGGCTGAAGAAGAAAAGCTGGTGGATGAAATCGGTGTGGACAGCAAACAGGGCTTTCTTTACGCCAAGCCAATGCCCGCGATTGAGCTGGAGCACTGGCTTGAGGAAAAAAGAGTTGCTTCACCCAATGTTTTTAAACATAAAGCAAAACAGAAATAGCGCCAGTGACGGGCTGCTTCTGTCTGTTATTAACCGGTTTTACGCAATGATGCGGTGTGCCGGTTTTGCAGCATGACCAGACGCTCCATATAACTCAGATCCTTCTCCTCCAGCGTAAATGCGGCATCCACCCAATCTTCCGTAATATCCATCAGCTCTGAACGGGACAGCTGCAACACGCGCTGACGCGCCCGGATCATCGCCCTGATCCCGTTGAGTTTTGGCCTCAGGACATCCATGAAAGTACGCGTGGCGTTGAAGCCTTCGCCGGGCTGGAACAAAACATCCACCAGACCGCGGCTTTCAAACCACTCCGCCGTATGCGATTCGCCGGTGGAAATCAGCTCCTCCGCCAGTTTCATTCCGGCCTTGCGCGATACCAGCGAGTAACCGCCCATTCCCGGAAACAGGTTGAACGCAATTTCCGGGAACCCCATGCGCGCGGTGTTCTGCGCAAGAACGTAATGATGCGCCAGCGCCGCCTCGAATCCGCCGCCCAGCGCGGTGCCTTCGATCATCGACAAGCTGATTGCGCCAACATCAAAGCCCCGCGCCGCCGCATGGACACAATCAACACAAGCGCGGGCATACGAACGTAAGGCCTCACGTTTGTTATTGATGATGGCTTCAACAAAGAAACTCAGATCCCCCCCCACGTTGTACATATTGGGCACAAGCGATCCGGTCACCCAAAAATCAAAACGCAGCCCCGATGCCTTCGCGGCGTAAGTCAGCGTCATGATGTCTTCAATAAGCTCCTGATTAAAACAAGGACGTGGATAAGACCTGAGCATCATCCACATGACATTACGGCCCTCTTCATAATAGGCTGCAATCTGGGACAAATGCCCGGCTTCGGTAAACGGGCGGCAGGCTGTATGGTCATTAAGATTCATAGTATATATCCAGGTTAGAAATGAATTTTTAGGGTGAAGCAGCTCCAGCCTAGTCCAGCTCTAACCCGAACTGAATCGATTCGAGATCCTTTTATAAAAATAATCCTAGTCGTAACAACTCAGGAAAAAAATGTTAAAAATAAACAACCTGCGCATAATCAATATTGTGTAAAAACAAAGAAATATTTATTTTATCTGCTACAACCTGGTGTTTACCGGTCGCCTTAATAACCCGGCTAATTAAAGAGCCCACCTTAATAATATACGCAATAGTTAATTAACTCTCAGCGAGAGCCTCAGAGTGACGCCTATCACAATCATTGCGCGCTAACTTTCCAATTGCCCTGCCAGACGCTAAATTGAAATTATCTCATCCGACCACTTAAGAGAATTCCATGACTGAACGCGCGTTGCCGTTTTATCCGCACCTGCTGGCGCCCCTGGATTTAGGTTTTACACAGCTGAAAAACCGCGTGCTGATGGGGTCCATGCACACCGGCCTTGAAGAGCTGGAAGACGGGCCGGAACGTCTGGCGGCCTTTTATGCCGAACGCGCGGCGGCGGGCGTCGGGCTGATTGTCACCGGCGGGATTTCACCGAATGCCCGGGGCGTCGTTTATCACGGCGGTTCGGTTCTGGCGGAGCAGGAACACATCACGCATCACCGCGTGGTGACGCAGGCCGTTCACGACGCGGGCGGTAAAATTGCGCTGCAAATCCTGCACGCCGGCCGTTACAGCTATCAGCCTCACCCCGTCGCGCCGTCTGCCCTTCAGGCGCCGATTAACCGCTTTACGCCGCATGCCCTGAGCGAAGATGAAATTGAATCGACGCTGGAGGATTTCGCCCGCTGCGCCAGTCTGGCGAAAGAATCTGGCTACGACGGCGTGGAAATCATGGGCTCAGAAGGCTATCTGATTAATCAGTTTCTCACCGTCCGCACCAATCAGCGCACCGACCGCTGGGGCGGCAGCGTGGAAAACAGAATGCGTTTCGCCACGGAAGCCGTCCGGCGTGTGCGTCAGATTTGCGGTGAGGAATTCATCATTATTTACCGCTTATCGATGCTGGATCTGGTGGAGGAAGGCTCGGACTGGCAGGAAGTCGAAATGCTGGCGCAGCGCATCGAACAGGCCGGGGCCAGCATTATCAATACCGGCATCGGCTGGCACGAGGCACGTATTCCGACCATCGCCACAATGGTGCCGCGCGGCGCATTCAGTTGGGTGACGCAAAAACTCATGGGCAGAGTCAGCATCCCGCTCATCACTACTAACCGCATCAACGACCCTGACGTCGCGGAGAAAATTCTCGCCGAAGGCTGCGCCGATATGGTCTCAATGGCGCGCCCGTTCCTCGCCGATCCGGCATTTGTTGAGAAAGCCGCGCAAGGCCGTGCGGACGAAATCAACACCTGCATCGGTTGCAATCAGGCCTGTCTGGATCAGATTTTTGCCGGCGAAGTGACATCCTGCCTGGTGAATCCGCGCGCCTGCCACGAAACACAAATGCCGGTCCTACGTGCGCAGCATTTCAAACGCCTGGCCGTGGTCGGCTCTGGCCCGGCCGGTCTGGCCTTTGCGACAACTGCCGCCAGCCGCGGGCATCAAGTCACGCTGTTTGACGCCAATACTGAAATCGGCGGCCAGTTTAACGTCGCCAAACAAATCCCCGGCAAAGAAGAGTTTTATCAGACTCTGCGTTACTACTCGCGCCAGCTGACACTGCTGGGCGTCACACTGCGCCTCGGTGAAACCGTGAATGCCAGCCAGCTAAACGGTTATGACGAAGTGATCCTCGCCTGCGGAATTTCGCCGCGCCTGCCGGACATACCGGGGATCAATCATCCGCGCGTACTGACTTATCTCGACGTCCTGCGCGATAAAAAACCGGTCGGCCAGCGGGTGGCGATTATCGGCGCAGGCGGGATTGGTTTTGATACCGCCGAGTACCTCATCCACAACGCCCCTTCACCGAGCCTGAGCAGCAGCACGTTCAGCCAAGAATGGGGCATTGATCAGACACTGACGCATCGCGGCGGCCTTGCGCCACAAGGCCCGCAGCCGGAACCTGCCGCGCGCGATATTGTTTTGCTGCAACGTAAATCCACCAAAGTCGGCGCAGGACTGGGCAAAACCACCGGCTGGATCCACCGCGCCAGCCTGTTACAGCGCGGCGTAAAAATGCAAAGCGGCGTCAGTTACGAACGCATTGATGATGCGGGTTTGCACCTCATCATGAATGGCGAACCGGTGTGTCTGGAAGTGGATAACATCGTTATCTGCGCCGGACAGGAGCCGCAGCGCGCGCTGTATCAGCCGTTGTTGGACGCCGGAAAAACCGTGCATCTGATTGGCGGCGCGGACGTCGCGGTAGAGCTGGATGCGCGGCGCGCTATCGGTCAGGGAACGAAACTGGCACTCGAGATCTGAACGAATATTCAGCCCCTATGAAAAAGCCGCGAG
>NZ_JAFMOZ010000075.1:0-18662 GCF_019049615.1 Rahnella sp. BCC 1045
TAATTAATACAGTGTGAAAATAGCTATTCCCGTAACTGATCATTATTAAATTATCTGGAAAAATATACTGCTCAGACTCACCTGGTAACGTTGGCGTCACCCGCAGGACAGGGACAATCCCAGGTGGCCACCTGATTTTCTTAGCAAAATCCTCACAAATTTTAACTTGATACAGATCATCAAAGGCGCGGGTTGGGTTTGATCGAATGATAATCATTATCGTTTAATGGCGATAATGACTGTTTCTTCAGGAGAAGAAGACCCTTATGAGCTTAGACCTCACGCGCTTTTATGCCGCCGATCAGGGCCTGCCGTTCCCGGATCGCTGGGCGGTTATGCCCTGGCGGCCGCAGCAACCCGTTCCTCCGCAGGAGGTTCCCGCACAATGGCAGGCGCTTTGTCAGAAAACGCTGCCTGCGAATAAACGTCTGGTCTATTTGCATATCCCTTTTTGCGCGACGCACTGCAAATTTTGCGGGTTCTACCAGAACAAGCTGGAAGCGGAAGCCACCGAACAATACTGCGATTACCTGATCCGCGAAATCGAGCAGGAAGCCAGCTCACCGCTGCATCAGTCTGCGCCAATCCACGCCGTCTATTTTGGTGGCGGCACTCCGACCGCGCTCAGCGCCCGGCAGTTGCACCGGATTATTGTGACCCTGCGCCGCAGTTTGCCGCTGGCACCGGATTGCGAAATCACGGTGGAAGGCCGCATCCTGAATTTCGATGACGAACGCATTGATGCCTGTCTGGACGCGGGCGCTAACCGTTTTTCCGTCGGCATTCAGACGTTCGACACGCGTATCCGTCAGCGTATGGGCCGCCGCGCCAGCCGCGACGAAGCCATTAATTTTCTGCGCAAGCTGGGCGAACGTGACCGCGCGGCGGTGGTTTGTGACCTGATGTTTGGCCTGCCGGAACAGACCCGCGCGTCGTGGCTGGAAGATTTACAGATTGTCCGCGACCTGCCGCTGGACGGTGTCGATCTTTACGCGCTGAATCTGTTGCCGTCCACGCCACTGGGCAAAGCGGTCGAGAACAATCGCGTCACCCTGCCCGACGTCAGCATGCGTCGGGATTTCTATCTGGAAGGCGAAGCGTTTCTGGCGCGTGACGGCTGGCATCAGATCAGCAACAGCCACTGGGCGCGCACCACCCGCGAACGCAATCTCTATAATCTGCTGATCAAAAAAGGCGCAGACTGTCTGGCTTTCGGCAGCGGCGCGGGCGGCAACCTTGGCGGCCAGTCATATATGACGATGCGCAGCCTGGACGCTTATTATCAGCTGCTCGATGCCGGGCAAAAACCGATCATGATGATGACCGCCGCGACCACCGGTGAGCACCGCTGGCGGCTGGATTTACAGGGCGGCATCGAAGCCGGACGTTATGATCTGAGCCGCATCGTCGAAGATCCATTCCCGATTGAACCGTTGCTGCAACAGTGGCAACAGTGCGGCCTGATGCACAGCGACGGCCCGCGTTTCAACCTGACTCCCGCCGGACGTTTCTGGGCCAGCAATATGCTGCAAGCCCTGCAAATTCTGGTTCCTCAACTGACCTTACGGAATGACAGCCATGCACACGGATAACCTGCAAAAACTGACCGACTTTCTCTCCACTCAGCCTGACGGCACTGTTGAAGATATCGCCCGTGAATATGGCGTGACGCCGCTGACGGTGATCCGACATTTGCCCGAAAGCCACCTGTTTTCCGGCAGCCAGTTCGACACAGTGTGGGACAACATCACGGAATGGGGCGACGTCACGACGCTGGTAAACAATGACGATCTGATCCTCGAATTCCACGGTGCGTTGCCCACCGGCACGCATCGCCACGGGTATTTCAACCTGCGCGGAAAACAGGGAATGAGCGGGCATATCCGCGCAACAAATTGCCAGCACATCGCGCTGGTCGAACGGCCATTTATGGGAATGAGCACAGCAAGTGTCTGGTTTTTAAACGCTTCCGGTTATGCGATGCTCAAGGTTTTCGTCGGGCGTGACAGCCATCGCCAGCTTCTGAGTGATCAGCTGAATGCATTTCGCGCCCTTCCTGCCCTTCTGGCCGAGAGAGAGAAACACCCTTGAATACTTTGCTGATTTTTGGCGCTGGCAGCGGCGTCGGGGCTGAACTGGTCGCCCTTTCCGCACAGGAGCGCCCGGTTGTGGCGCTAATCCGTAACCCTCAACAGGCAGAAACGTTGCGCGCGGCGGGCGTCACCGTGATTACCGGCGACGCGCTGAACCCGGAAGATGTCTTGCAGGCCTGCCAGATGGCCGGGGCGGAGGCGCAGATCGTGTCCACGCTGGGCGGAAAACTCTCCGATTACACCGCTAACCGGCTGATTGTGGATACCGCTGAAAAAACCGGCATCCGCCAGATGTTGCTGGTGACGTCGATTGGCTGCGGCAACAGCTGGCCGACCTTATCCGACCGCGCAAAACAGGCATTCGGGCAGGCGGTTCGTGAGAAATCACTGGCTGAAAGCTGGCTGCAAACCAGCACGCTGGCGTGGTGTATTCTGCGTCCGGGCGGCCTGATGAACGGCGAAGCCACCGGCAAAGCGCACCTTATCGAAACCGAAGCGCATGGCCGCGTCCGCCGCGCCGACGTTGCCCTGCACATCCGCCAGCTACTGACCACCGGCGCAGGCTGGGGCGAGGTGTACGCGCTGTGTGATGCCTCGCTGGAGGGCGAAAGGTTTTAAAAAAATGCCCCGGAAACGGGGCATCTGTTATTTATTGCGCCAGCATCTGACGCAGTAACGCCGCATCCGCGTTATCCGTATTCATCAGCAAAAACTGCAATCTGTCCCACCGGTTAAGCCGGGTAGCCAGCGAGAAATACAGTCGCTGATGTTTTACTGAGGGCGCAACCGCCTGATGAATAGCTGTAATCCCAGTTCCGGGGATCAGCCATCATCACTTCGAGCCGCCTGCGCAGATAATATTCCGTCGCCATGAATGACCTCCCCTGGGGAACTGCGTTTCCCGGCTCATTTATATACGTCCGTGGTTTTTATAAAAGTTTGCCAGAACACGACATGTGATAACGGCAAATGGCGGACGGACTGAAAGAGACTCCTCCGGAAAGAGAAAATTGCATACCCGCTGAATTATTCAAACATTTTGATCATTACAAGCAAATAAGTCCGCTATTCATCCGGATCCCGCGGCGCTATTCTTCTTCTCATCGGAGGCAGCCGCCTTCACCCAACAAACACTGAGAAGGAATGACATCATGAAAACCATCAAAACTTTCGTTATCGCAGCAACACTCGCCACTGTTTCTTTTGGTAGTTTCGCCTCACAAATCGGCACTATTACTGCCTCCGACAACACACTGGATGGTCTGGAATCCACCTTCGCCGCTAAAGCCGCTGCCGCCGGTGCAACCTCTTATAAAATTATCGAAGCCGGTGGTCAGAACCGCATTCATGGCACCGCTGTATTGTACAAATGATTTGATTAAGTCTGCATTTTAAGAACAAAAGCCGCTCCCGTTACAGAGCGGCTTTGCGGGATCTGGAGTTTTACCCCGTCACTCTTTCGTTGCCACCTTCAGCAGAATAACCCCCGCGAAAATCAGTAAAACTGCGATCACACGTAGCGGATTAAGGCTTTCGCCGAACATCGTGACACCCAGAATAAATGCGCCGATAGCCCCGATGCCGACCCAGACGGTGTACGACGTGCCGAGCGGCAGGGTTTTCATGGCGATCGCCAGTAATACTACGCTGAGCAGCATGAAAAATGCCGTGATCAGGCTGGGAATGAGGCGGGTGAATCCGTGGGATTCTTTCATTGCGGTCGACCAGACAACTTCGAAAATTCCGGCTAAAAACAGATAAAGCCAGGCCATAAAACATCCTCAGGAATAACAGTCAGGGTCGTCCCCGAAAAATTAAGCTGAGTCTCTGGTCGTCCAGTCAGCATGAGAAAGCTGATTATAGTTCACCTCGCCTGCTCATGACAAAAATCACTCTCCCGGCAAAAACGAGTCTTTTTCAGTATGCAGCGTGATGATCGCCGGGCGGAAAAGCTTCTCTTTTTGTTCGATTTTAAACGCGCGGAAATGTTTGCTCTCGCCGACTTCCGATTCCGGCATCAGCGCAGCACCCGCAAGGCCGTCGCGAAACATTTCGATCACCAGCCGCGGCTCGGACACTTTCATAATCACGTTCACATCTTTCACTTCTTCATACAAACGGTTGAGCAGCACTTCATAGGTGCCCTCGCCGCCCATCCGGTGCAGCATAATCAGCGGGAAGCCGGATAAATCAGCGAAAGTCAGCGTGCGGTCGGGCAGGTTTTCGGCCAGTTCAGTTGAGACAACCGCGACCAGTTTGATCGGCTCAAATTCACGGACATAGAAAGAACGGATATCGGCGGGCGTCTGAATCATCGCCATATCCAGCGCTTTGTTCATCACCAGTTCTTCCAGATAGGTGGATTCAGATACCAGAAGGTTCGGATCCCAGTCCGGGTTTTTGCGGTACAGCTCGAGAAATACCGTATTGAAATAGCGCAGATAAAGATAGGAAACGCCGATACGCACGGTGCGTTTTTTTTGCGACGCGATATCCACCGCCTGCCGCGTGACGCTGTTGACCTGGCTGAGGATTTCACTGGATTTGCGGTAAAGAAAACGTCCGGCTTCGGTGAGAACCATCTGTTTGGTGGTGCGGATAAACAGGGGCGAACCGATTTCTTCTTCGAGTTCGTGCAGACGTTTTCCAAGCGGAGGCTGTGCGATATTCAGCACTTTCGCAGCTTTGCTGATTGAACCCTGTTCAGCGATGGTGCAGAAGTAACGCATTCTTTTCAGATCCATCATTCCCTTCTCTTCATTGCGGCGGTGGCACGCTCAGTATACAAAAAGCCACTTCGCAATGAAGTGGCTTTGGCTGATATTCATCAGTGAATAAAGAGGCTCCAGTAATGTGAGATGGGCATCACCAGAATTAACGCCGGTAATAAATTTCCTACTGCGATGGATTTGATTCCGCTGATACGGAAACCGGCGGCGAGCATAATAAAGCCCCCTGCTGCCGTGAAATCCCCCATCATTTGCGCATTGGTTAGCGGAAGAATGAACACCGCCGCCGACGCGATAAGAAATTGCACAATCCACTGCGGAATGAAAATCAGCGCCACCGCATAACCCAGCACCGTGGCGAAAATTGCCGCCGTGAACAGATCCATAATCGCTTTAACGAACAGGATATTCGGATCATGCGTCATCCCTTCGGTCATTGCGCCGATAATACCGGTTCCGCTGGCGCAGAACAGGACAATAATCGCGACGAATTTTTCGGTGAACACGCTCTGATCCATGCCGGTATCAGGGGCAAAACGCGAGGCGATCCCGCGCGCCATATTGCCCAGACGCGCAATGTAACGTTCCAGATAAAACAGTTCCCCGATGGCCGCACCGAGGATCACCGACAGGATTACCACCGGCATGCTGTGCATTTTCACCAGCAGCACGACGCCGAGCGCCATCGAGCATAAACCAAAGGTCTGGGGCAGCGAGGTTCTTAACCGCTCTGGCATTTTTACGCCAAGAAAGCCCCCTAACAGGCCGCCGAGGATAATGGCGCCGCTGTTAACAATAGGTCCAATTAACATTTCTACTCCGCAAATTTAGAGGCTGTTTTTTTCGTTGTCACAAAGAATTTATCACTCAGTTTTCGCCCCAGCGTTTGATATTCGCGACGTCCAGATCAAATAAATCCAGGGCGCGCGCCACGCTGTGGTGAATAATGTCATCCACGCTTTCAGGTTTGTGATAAAGAGCCGGAACCGGCGGAAAGATAATTCCGCCCATTTCTGTCACCGATTGCATATTCTTCAGATGCGAAAGATTCAGCGGTGTTTCCCTGACCATCAGCACCAACCTGCGCCGCTCTTTTAACACGACATCCGCCGCGCGGGTGAGTAAATTACTGGTTAAACCGTGAGCGATAGATCCCAGAGTATTCATTGAGCACGGCGCAATAATCATTCCGATGGTTTTATATGAACCACTGGAAACAGAAGCCCCCAGATTATTAATGGAGTGAACTTCGTCGGCCAGACAGGTGACATCTTCTCTTTCAATATCCGTTTCCATGCTCCGCGTCATTTCGGCACCTTTACTGATAATAAGATGCACATCAATATCCATATCACGCAATATTTCCAGCGCTTTCATGCCATATTGAAATCCTGAAGCACCGCTGATCCCCACAATTATGCGCCGTTTACTCATGTCAAATCCTTAATTAATGCTAACGTTCGTATTATTTAAAATCGGGTAAGAATTTCTTCACATCGACTTCTTTAAATTTAGAACGTTCGAAATGCGCTTTCAGGTGGAAAGGAACGGTGCAGTCGAAGATCGTTTTGCAAGACATCCCTTCCTGCAAAATGCTCGGGCTGTATGCCGGGTTCTGCGACGGATCAAGCGGATGGCAGCGCACGCCGGGAATGGTGGCGATATCCACGTCGCCCTGGAAGCGGGTTTGCATCGCCCACAGAACGTCGTCGGTGTCGAAAATATCCACATCTTCATCGACCAGAATGACGTGTTTCAGCTCGGAGAAAGCGGCAAACGCCAGCAGCGCGGCTTGTCTCTGACGGCCTTCGTCAACCGGAGAAGCTTTCTTAAATTGCAGTACCGCCAGCAACTTACCGCCGCCGGAGGTGTGTGCATTCACATTCAGCACGCGGCCCGGCATGGCGCGGTCAATCATGTCCAGAATACTGGCTTCGGTCGGAATGCCGGCCATGCTGACATGTTCGCCGCTTGGGCCTAATGTGGTTTGCAGGATTGGGTTTTTACGATGAGTGACCGCTTTCACTTTAATCACCGGCAGCGCCGCTTTCGCTTCGCCGGTATAACCCGGGAATTCAGGCATCGCTTTGCCGGTATTGGTGTTCTGATCTTCACGGACGCGTACGTTTGGCAGCAGTTCACCTTCGATCACAATTTCAGCGTGGGCAATGGCTTTTTCGTCGATGGAGACGCAGTGTGTCAGTTCAACTGCTTTACCGCGCAAGGCACCGGCAATGCTCAGTTCGTTGAAGCCGAGCGGCGTGGTCGGTGGCTCGAAACAGGCCGCAATTTCAATCGCCGGATCCACGCCGATGCTGATAGAAATTGGCAGCGGTTTGCCCGCACGTTCCGCTTTTTCACGGAATGCGTCGATATGACGGCCCGGTGTCAGCCACATCGACAGTTCGTCACGGCTCTGGATGCACAGGCGGTGAATGGTCACATCGGACTCTTTGGTTTCCGGGTCAGACGCGTAGCACATGCCCATGGTGAAATAAGGACCGGCATCTTCTTCGGTGTTGGTCGGCGCGGGCAGCAAGGTACGCAGGTCAAAGTTCGGGTCATCGGCCAGATACGTGACTTCCTGACATTGCGCAGTGCCGCGGTCGATAACAACGGGTGCGATGGCATTTTTCACGGAGTCTTTCAGCAGAAAACCGAGTTTTTCCGGCGCGCAGCCCAGCAGATGGCCGACGCGTTCGCGGGTCGACATCAGGCCGGTCACGACACGGACGCCCGGAAAACCTTTGATGTTGTTAAACATCATCGCGGGGCCTTTGCGGGTCGGACGTTCGCAGGTTCCACCGGCACCAACATAACGGTAAACGCCGGACAATTCCGCATGCGGATCGACTTCCACATCGGTGCTGACCATTTCGCCTGGCAGGCTTTCAAGGAATTCAATAGCGGAGCGCAGATCGTGCACTTTATTATTTTGAGGGTGGGTTTCTTTCTTAGACATAATATATTCCACGTAATAATGAGAAAGTATTTATTCGTCGTGGTTAATATATCGGCCTGAATATAAATCAAAAAGTACCGTTTAAATATACAGACTAAACCTTTTTGGTTTACGTTATAAAATTAAATTATTATTTAACACTTAGGAATACATAATAATAACTTTGTGACAATAAAACAGGATATTTGCGTTACGCCGGTCACAGCGTAACGCAAATTAAAAAGAAAGGAGTTTAGAGCGGAACGGAGAATTGAAAACACGCGCCCTGCTTTTGTTGCTCAACCAGCCGGATATCCCCGCCGTGAAGTTGCAAAATACGGCGCACAATCATCAGCCCCAGCCCGCCCGCGCGGTGTTTATTGGTGCTGAGAATTGACGGCCTCACAAACAGGCTGTCTTTCAGCTCCGGGGCAATGCCTGGCCCGGTGTCTTTGAGCTGTACCATAACCTGTTCGCCGTTTTTCCACAGTTTAATCTCAATAACGCCGCCTTCCGGCGTGTGGCGGATGGCATTATCCAGCAGGTTCGTCAGCACGCGTTCAATCATGCCCAGATCGGCATTCACCAGCGGAATACCCGGCGTGATATCTGCCAGCAATTTCTGCCCGCGCGTTTCGGTCGCCAGCTCAAATTTCTGGAAGACGTCCTGCACCAGTTCGCTCAGGGAAAACGGCTCTTTCTGCGGTTTCACCACACCATATTCCAGGCGCGCCAGTTCAAATAATTCCTGCGCCAGCCGCCCGACTTTTTTACTTTGCGTCAGCGCAATATTCAGATACCGCTGCCGGTCTTCGTTGCTCAGATGATCGGATTTCACCGAC
This sequence comes from Rahnella sp. BCC 1045, assembly GCF_019049615.1. Classification (NCBI taxonomy): domain Bacteria; kingdom Pseudomonadati; phylum Pseudomonadota; class Gammaproteobacteria; order Enterobacterales; family Yersiniaceae; genus Rahnella; species Rahnella sp. BCC 1045. The sequence goes on from NZ_JAFMOZ010000075.1 coordinate 8,606, forward strand.
AGCGTTTCGAGATAGCCGTGCAGTGAGGTCAGCGGCGTGCGCAAATCGTGGGAAATATTGGCGATAAATTCACGGCGCTGCTGATCCTGCACCATCAGGCTTTGCCACTGCTGGTCGATGCGTTTTGCCAGCGCGACAAATGCCTGTTGCAGCTGCGAGACTTCATCGCGCGGCGCACCGGCGCGCGTCGGACTTTTTGCCAGCGCCTGAATGGCGTCCATTCCGCCGCTGTCGAGCTGCGCAATCTGCTGCGTCAGTTTACGCACCGGACGCGTCACCCAGCGAAACGCCAGCGCACCCGCCAGTAAACCAAACAGCGCCACGAGCCCCATGGAACGCAGCGCCAGCGCAATGGAAGACTGGTATTGCGCATCGCTGGTCAGCGCGGTGTATTCATCGCCGAGCAGCACGATATACACGTAACCTTTGGTCACACCGTGCTCTTTGAGCGGTGCCGCCGAAAACACCTGACGGTTTTGCGGATCACGCGGATTGTCGCCGTAAACCGGCATATTCGCGCCCTCAAGCAGCGCGTTAACCGGCGTCAGATCGACTTTATCGGTTTTCAGACGCCCTGCCGGTGCCGCGTTGCCCACAATCTTGCCGTCTTTATCCAGCAGATACACTTCCACACTCGGGTTCACCGCCATCAGCTGATCAAAGAGTGAATGCACGGCTTTCGGATCCCAGTCGCCCTGACTGAGCAGCGGATTATTGGCCGCAATCTGCGTCGCCAGATTCACGGACAGCCGCTGGATCACCGACTGGCTGTACTGATTGCTCGAGCGCACCTGCATATAGCCGGAAAGCGCGCAGCAGGCGATCAGCAGCACCGTAAACACCAGAGTCAGTCTTTGCGCCAGCGTGAGATTTTTCATGATTTACCCTTGCGCATCTTCAGCCGAAGACACGAATTTATAGCCTTTTCCCCAGACGGTCAGAATGCGTTCCGGCTCGGCCGGATTGGCTTCTATCTTGATGCGCAGCCGGTTGATATGGGTGTTCACCGTATGTTCATACCCTTCGTGCTCGTAGCCCCAGACCTGATTTAACAGGCTCAGGCGTGAGAACACTTTGCCGGGGTTTTTGGCAAAAAAGTACAGCAAATCAAACTCACGCGGCGTCAGTTCTACCGGCTGATGATTGAGCATCACTTCGCGCGCAATCGGGTCGATAACCAGCCCGGCAAAACTCAGCGTTCCGGCATCCATTTTCAGGTTGCGGCTCATCGCTTCCTGACGGCGGAACAGCGCTTTCACCCGCGCCACCAGTTCCAGCATGGAGAACGGTTTTGCCAGATAATCATCGGCTCCCAGTTCCAGCCCGAGCACGCGATGCACTTCGCTGGAACGGGCGCTGATAATAATGATGGGCGTGTAGCGCGTCATGTTGCGCGCGCGGCGGCAGATTTCCAGCCCGTCCACACCGGGCAACATCAGATCCAGGATCAGCGCATCCCAGCCGCCTTTTTCCAGATGAGCGACGCCGAGATTGCCGTCCGCCGCATGCGTAATTTCATAACCTTCGTCACGCAGATGCAGGCTCAGCAGTTCCGCAATATCCCCGTCATCTTCAACGATCAGGATTTTTTTCGTTTTATCCATTTTGTTATCCCACCGCGTGGCGTCCTCATATCGTTTGAGTCTACACAAGCAATGACCCTTGAGTTATCACATTTTATTTAACTTTGCGTGAGGTCTCGGGGAACAAATCCGCTCAATACTCGCTACATCACCGGGCAGATGGCGGAAACGCATCATGACAATTCACACAGAAATCCCTCAGGTCGCGGGGCAAAAACCGACCACCGTTCATCCTTTATGGCTGCGTCTTGCGCACTGGCTGAATGCGCTGGCTGTGCTGATTATGGTGACCAGCGGCTGGCAGATTTATAACGCGTCGCCGCTGTTTGATTTTGATTTCCCTTCCACCTTCACCCTTGGCGGCTGGCTGGGCGGCGCAATCCAGTGGCATTTCGCCGGAATGTGGTTGTTCGGTTTTAACGGTCTGTTCTATCTGCTGATGAACATTCTGACCGGCCGGATGAAACGAAAATTCTGGCCGCTGACCCCGCGCGGCATTTTCAACGATTTGCGTGCGGCCCTGCGCGGCAAGCTGCAACACAACGATTTACGCCACTACAACATGGTGCAGCGCGCGGCGTATGTGTTCGTGATGTTCGACGGCATCGTGCTGGTGCTTTCCGGGCTGGTGGTGTGGAAATCGGTACAGTTTCCGTTACTGCGCGAACTGATGGGCGGTTACGACACCGCGCGCTACGTCCACTTTTTAGCGATGGCGTCGTTAGTCGGGTTTGTCGTGCTGCATTTAATCATGGTGGCGCTGGTGCCAAAAACGCTGATCGCCATGATCCGCGGACGTTAAGGGCTGAATATGAAGAACATCATCAAAAAAAGCATCGTTCAGATTTTCAGCACGTCGGACAGTGAAGCGATTGTGCAGGAAGCTAAAAAACAGATTATCCGCGAACTCGACGCGCCCTCGCGCCGACTGTTTTTGCAACGCGGGCTGACGCTCGGCGGCATTGCCATGCTGACCGGCTGCGACATCAGCGATAACGCCAGCGTGGAAACCGCACTGGGGAAAATTTCCGGCTTCAACGACCGCGTTCAGGGCTGGCTGTTTGGCTCAACGCGCCTTGCGCCGGTGTATGCCGAATCCATGATCACCCGCCCGTTTCCGTTTAATGCGTTTTACGCCGAAGACGATGCCCCGGAAGTTGACGGCCTGGCCTATCGCCTGAAAATCGCCGGGCTGGCGCTGGATAAACGTGAATGGTCGTTGCCAACCCTCTACAAAATGGCGCAGGTCAGCCAGGTGACGCGGCATATCTGCGTGGAAGGCTGGAGCGCAATTGGCAAATGGGGCGGCGTGCCGTTTGGTGATTTTTTACGGCTGATTGGTGCCGACCTCACCGCGGAATACGTCAGTTTCAGATGTGCCGACGAGTATTACACCAGCATTGATATGGCGACAGCGCTGCATCCGCAGACGTTGCTGGCGCTGACCTATGACGGACAGATTTTACCGCGCAAATACGGTTTCCCGATGAAGCTCAGGATGCCGACCAAGCTCGGTTACAAGAACCCCAAACACATCGAAGTGATTGAAATTACAAATAAATTCACCGGTGGCTACTGGGAAGATCAGGGCTACAACTGGTTTGGTGGAAGTTAGAACACACGACGACGATCTCAATAAAACCCAACAGAGAAAAGGAATACCCCATGAAAAAGTTAACCGTAATGATGATGTCTGCCTGTCTGATGATGGGCGCAGTGAGCACCACCTACGCCGCTGACGCGATGATGAAAAAAGACAGCATGAGCCATATGTCCAAAGACTGCATGAAAAAGGACAGCATGAGCAAAGACTCGATGGCGAAAGACAGCATGGGCAAAGACTGTATGTCGAAAGACAAAATGTCCAAAGACGCAATGAAGAAAGACAGCATGTCGAAAGATGCCATGAAAAAAGATGCGATGAGCCAGTAATCCGAATGCATTTTTAAATTCAAAGGGTCATGCATTCTTTGTAAAAGCCGTCTGAGGGCGGCTTCTGCTTTCAACTCAAATATGAATTGTCATTTTAAATACAATGACCTTCAGATAAATCGCGAAAAACAAAAGCGCATGCAGTAATAACACCAAAAATGGACATTCAACTTCATCCGTTCCGGAGATATTATGAAACATGAAATCATAAAAGGAATTATAAAAGATGAATGTTATTTATATAGACCAGTCTGCTTTTCATCAGCAGGGATTAGCATCACTGATAAACGAATTAAACATTCATTGTTGCAGTGATATACGGGACATTGATAACATTCTCTCCCAAACCGAAATGTTCTTCCAGCCTCCATTATTTGTTATTTTCGACTTTCCCGCGCACTTTCTTACCGCACTCACCTGCGCAGAACGCCTGGCGGAGCTGAAGAGAAAGTTCGGCGTGAAGTTAATCCTTTTTTCTGACAAAAACAAAAAACCCTTTAATTTCAACAAAAACAGTATGCATGTAGACTTTTTTGTAGATAAGAAACTGCCTCCCGCAATCATCCTGAGCTTAATAAACAGAATCATTAAAAATGAAACAAAGACCCCCAGGCCTTTTGCCATTCATGCCCAAAATGAGTTAAATGAAAATGAGATAATCTTCTTACGTTGTTTATTTACAAAAGGTTCAATAGACGGCGTGGCAAGAGTGACCCGTAAAAAACCGAAAGCGCTCTACAGCTACCAGGCTAATTTGGTGAAGAAGCTCAATTTAAAAAACACACTTCATTTGTATAAATCTTTTATTCTCAACTGATAAGCCGCCCATTTTACTGAGTGGCTCATTTTGTCTGAAATGTATTATTGCGTCGTCGGGGTATAAATAATTCTGAGCGTTCCGCTATAGCGCCCCGCTGTTTTCGACGATAAGGTGAAAGACGGGGTGACTAATTCCATGGGAGCGGGAACACATAACACAGAATTTCTCTGGCCCGGTAAGACGACGCGTCGCAATATCCCTTTATTCGTCCCGCTCCAGACGATCTCACTGCCGTTTTGTACCACCTGCCGCCCTTTGGTCAGCGGGTTAACCACTTCAACGGAATAATCCAGACGATCTTGTGCCAGATTTTTATCCCCGCCCTTGCGATATACCGAGAACAACCCGGTGGCGCGGGAGGGCGCGGCGGAGCCTTCATCCTGAAAGATTAAACTCACCCGGTTGCTGTCCGAATTATTGCCATCGTACAAACACATATCCAGTGAGCGGCTGCCCGTTACATTCGTTGTGCCGCGCCCGCCGGGAAATATTTTCAGTCCCAAATCCACATTGGCGGCCGCATTACCAAACTCAGGCAGGTAGATCTGCTGGTTGCCGTAATCCGTGACGTTAAACGCCAGGGTAGCAATCCAGTCGGCTAACTTTGTCGCATTGGTACAACCGACGCTGACATTCTGGGAGTTACCCGTGCAGGTTGCTGGCCACTGCATCAGCGACATTTTCAGGGTCGCACTCCAGGTTCCGGCTGACGGAAATTTACTTAATTCAGCCGACGGCAGATAAGCAGAATAGTCCGTCCCGTCACCACGCGGCGTCACCGCCCCACCGAACGCATTCAGCGGCACCAGGTTGGAGGCCACCACCACGTTATTCAACGATCTGCGTTTGGTGAGATAGATATTCAGCACAAGCGTCTGTTTTGTGGTGCTTTCGGTGAAAGTGACCGGCACCGGATAGGGAGCAGGCGTAGCTTCGAGCCAGACGGGGAATGTCGGGCAGGCACCATACTGATTGCTGGTGCGTGACTGACAAACCAGCGTATTTCGTCCCCATTTCGGCGCGTCATTCGTGTCATATCCCCCGTTTTCGTTCGTCCAGATCGGCAACTGCGCTGGCACGGACATCCGGTCGAACGTGACCGCCACGCGGGTGTTACGTCCCGATGGCGTAAGCGTTGCCGCCTGCACCTGAACGCCTGTCATCCACCCGACCAGCGCCAGCCCCGCGATAAATCTGAGTTGCATACAAAATCCTTATTGTTGTTCCTGCCGGAAAGACTGCTCACGTGCCAGAGGGACATCGTCAGCACGCCGCGTGGCGATCAGCATTTTTGCCTGCTGCTGAACGTTCTGCGGCACTGATGCAAGGCTGATCGTTTCGCAACCGGTATCTCCGACGTAGCGCACGACGTCGTGCGTGCTTTTTACCTTCATTTCACAGCGATACATCTGCATCCCCCGCGCCATGTATAAATCTTTCATGCGGTGATCGGTTTCAGCAGTAAATCCTCCCTGCCCTAAACCTGACCAGCTGACAACATTGAGCGGAATTGCGCCTTCAAGCGGCGTTTGCTGATTGACCATCAATCTGCCGAGATAGGTGTAACGCGAAACGATATTCACCTTGCCAACCAGCATCCGGCCCGGCGGGATAAACAGCGCGCGGCGTCCGGCACCCTGAGTAATTTCACTGCGCATACCAGCTGTTGATTCGATGGAATCATTAATGCTGATATGGCTTTGCGTGTAAGCCGGAACGCTGAATAACGTGCGGCCGGTGCCGTGCAGGCTGGCACTGCCTGCTCCGTCAACCGAGACATCCACACGGGTATCACGGCTGTCATCCGTACTCTCGACGTTCAGCCCCACCGCAGCCCCCGGTAAACCGTTGCCCCATTTTCCCCAGTACAGGCCCGATCGTGCCACGGCCAGTGAGGAGTTATAGCTGCCACTGCTGCTGAAACGCTGGCCGGACGAACCGGATGACGCCGAACTTACCGCCAGGCTGCCGTTGCCGTATTCGCCGCCGGCTTTACCGTAAACCGAGGCATTCAGGGTGTTCTCCTGATTGCCGTTGAGATTCACACCGATTTCCTGCTGGTTCTGCGCATCGAAATACCAGTTCTGCGCCACGTTGTAGCCGAGCTGATTTTTATTGCTGCGATCTGACTGATACGTCATGCCCAGCGAGCTGTAGTTCGAGCGCGCATCAATCGTCGGCGTGCTGACGCGCGAAAGGGAAACGGACAAGAATCCCCCGTTATCACGTTTCATACCGGTACTGTTAGTTCGTGTAAAAAGGTTGCCACTGGTGTTGATGTTGATTCCGTTGAAACTGAATCCGCGCCCGAGCCCGGCCTGCCATGTCGTGGTTTTCGTTTTGCTGTAAATATTGCGGCGGGTCCACACCGGCACGACGTCGTTTTCATCGCGAAACGCCGGGATAACATTGCGGCCTTCATTCTCACTGGCACTGTAACCGGCGTTCACATACCAGCTGTTAACCGGCACGCTGAACATCAGGCTGCTGCTCTGGTAGCAACCGCTGAAACCATATTGCCCGCCATTGTTGCTGTAGCAATCCTGCGTAAACAGCGCACTGCGGTAGAAACTGAGAGAGAAACCGTCGTTATACGAAATCTGCTGAATATTGCCGCGTGAGCCTTCACTGCCTTTCAGGTAGCTGAAGCGGGTGGCAAGAATGCCGTCGAGAAGTGCGTTGTCGAATCCATGGCTCCAGTCGAGGGCGCTTTCGACAAAATGGTTACGGTTCGTCATCGCGATACCGCCGGTCAGCGCGGTCTCCAGGTTCAGCGGGACTTTGATCCCCGCCTGAACTACGCGGCGATCGGCGCCATTTTGCGATTCCGCGCCGTTACTTTGCCCCTCCCGTCCGGGAATAGCGCCACCCTGTACAAACCACTCAACGTTTTGACTGGTGGAACTGCCTGTCCGGCTGAAAGGCACCTGTTCAGTGCGCGACAACTGATTGTCTTCATACACACGCAGCGTCACGGTGTAGCTGCCGTTAGGGAAAGCCGTGGTATCGAGGTTTTGCGTGCCCGCATTCAGGTAAAAAGTGCCCAGCAATTGCTGATCACGATAGGCATCAATGCGCGACGGGCGGGTAATGAATACTGTCACCGGCGTGCCCTGTGCGGCCTGAGTACTGTTAACCCAGGCCAGTGTGGAACCTACGCGCGCACCTTCGATGGTGCTGAGCGGTAACTGGCTTAGTGTGATGTTTCCGCCAGCGTTGCTGAAAATGTCCCGCGAATCCATGCGTCCGGCCTGAACGTAGTAGCGTTTGCCCAGGTCACGACGCAGAAAGGCGTTATTGAAACGAACTTCCTGATGATTTTGCTGACGGTATTTCTGCGCAAGGTAATCCCAGTCAACACCAGCATAGCTGTTTTGCGTCAAACCCAGTGCGCCCGCGCCTTGCAGGGATAACGTCTGGTCGCCGCTGTTAGTCACGAAATTGATATTTTGCTGATGAATAAATGCCGCTTCGGTTTCGGCGGTCTGTTCGTAATAGGGCGAGGCATTGCCTGCGGAAAGCGGAATAAATTCCGGGCCGAGGAACAGCGCGACTTTGGCATTATTCTCGTCATAGATAACGGCGACAGAATCTGTATCCAGATAGTCACATCCGGCCACCCCGCCGTTACTGCTGCAAGCCAGATTGCCGTTGCGCGCCAGAGGCTGACGGATCAGGCCGTCTAAGTGCTTTTCCTGCTGCGGGTTCTTCTGATAGTGCTGCATAACCGCACGGGCGACATCTTCAGGCTTCAGGAATGTCACGGTGTCCAGGGAAACGGTGGCTTCAAAAAGCCCGAGCGATTGTCCGTAGACAGAAAGATTGACCCACAGAGTCTGCCCGGTCACCAGCGATTCAAAACCCGGCGGGACCTGTGTCACTGCGCGGACAGAAAGAGAGGGGATCAGGGTAATGAAAGAGGCTATTAATACAACGCGAATATTGACCTTCATTACAGCGTCCTGCTGAAAAGAATAATAAGGGGGCAGACTGCCCCCCGAAATAATCGATCAGTCAACTCAGGCAAATCAGCTTGATGTCGCCTGTGTGATCAGCAGGCTGACAACGCCGGAATAAGTGCCGGTTGCCAAAGGTGCAACGGTTGCCGGAGAGATTTTCAAAGGCAATACTGAAGAACCGTTCGTCGTACCCGCCGGGAATAATGAGGCATAAGTCAGGGTCGTTGAGGTCGTGGTGATCGGTTTAAGATCTGCACCCAGCGTCACTTTCAGCGGTACCGCAGTGCCGCTGACCGCTTCGTTTAACTGCGCAGCACTCACCAGCGCCACGTTAATGCTTGCGGTAGAAGAGTTAGACCAGATCTTGGTGTCCAGTGAATAGGTAGACAGACCACGGCCCGGGATATATTGCATATTAATCGTGCCAGGTAATGCGGTACCGTCCGCCTGCGTCATATCCACTGTGGCATCGACGTTGGCATTCACAGTAATATCTTTCTGCACAGCCTGTGCATTAAATGCAGCCGTTAATACTGTTGCGATGAAAAGTGGTTTAATTAATTTTTGCATTTGTAGCTCCATGAAAATCCATGTAATGGTCTTTAATGACCGTCTCGTCGGTAATGAACCGTCTCATAACAAACAGGTTGTTATTCCCTTAGAACATGCTGACTGTGTTTTCGATAGCGTACTCATTCAGGCTTTTCGAATTCTGATCAACATATTTAATTCTTATTTCATGTGCTGAATTTAATTGCGCAGGCGACCACGATTTAAATGTCAGGGTTTCATCCGGGTATACCGTGGCATGTTCTTTTTTCCACTGACAACTGCCGCTCATTTTTCCTTGCGGGCAGATCCCCACCTCACGGATAACAATGCGCACTGTGCCATTATTTTTTACTTCGCTGCCCGTTAACTGACGCAAAGATAATACCCGTGTTTTTGGCGGAATATGAACAAGCACGCCCCAGACTAAATTAATGCCGACCTGATTGGATATTTTATTATCCTGCCCGGATTTATCTTTCAGCTCATCAGGCGCACCGACAGCCTCGAAATAAACACGCCACGCAGTTTCCTTTTCCGGCGGTTGTAACGAGATCAGCCGAATAATTCTCTGCGAACCCGAAGCCAGGGCGAATTTGTCCGGCGTGGCAATCAGCGACGGTGAAACCGCATCATTAACCGCTATTTCTTTTTCAAAAGGCGTCGCCGGACGCTCAATTTTCTTAATGCTGACTTTAATAAACTGCGCCTCACCGCTTTGAGATAAGGTCTGAATCTGCGCCGCGCCCTGATTATTTAGCGCCACTTCCATCGGATAGACGCTCATATTTGCACAGGCAGAATGGATGCCCAAAAAAGTCATGGGTATCAGTGAGAAACGCAGTATCCCGGCAATCTTTTTTTTATAAAATTGCCCAAGAGAAATGTTGTGGCGCAGGGACTGATGACGTGACTCATCCATGATAAATCCTTATAAATTCCATTAAAAAACGTGCCGGCGATTCCCTCTCCAGAGGGTTCTGCCTGTTAATCCGGACTTCTGAGCCCACGGGAATAACCTGGCGATAAGAAAATTCTCACATGGCGTTTGTTAAGTCACTGTCCATTTTTGTGGTTAATTTTTCCAGAGGGGATAACTCTAAAAAAACTCCCGTTAGAAAACCGACATAACCCGATGAAACCATTAATTAAAATCTTAAAAATAATAAAAATGCCATTACTTAAAAAAGTAATATCACCGGGCAAAATAAGAT
>NZ_JAFMOZ010000074.1:0-16938 GCF_019049615.1 Rahnella sp. BCC 1045
CGATTATAATCCACAAATTTAGTCTATTAAGCTCATTTGAATTAAATATAAAAATAAATAGCCAGTCTCAACCATTACTTACTTGCCTCACTATTCTCATACTAAACTGTTTAGTTAATAATTTACCCCCCACTTTCAATCGCGCTAGGATTATAGTGCATAAATCTAGTGAATACATTAGGTTACCTTTAAAAAGTGGTTTTGAAAATTAGAACTACCAGTCCCTTCGCTGTAACTTCATCTACTAAACACTCAAACTCACCATCATGCCCAGTAATTCGTAATTTATTCCCAGGTCGTTTAGACACTGAATAAACATCTAGGGTGCCATCAATATCTAGCAGCCATAATCCATTTGATAAATAGCTAACATCCATTTCAATCAGCCACGCTGATTTTCCACTACGGACATAGTTCAGCCTTTCTAAATTAACACCTTCAGGGACAAAGCAGTTATCAATGTAGCAAAAACCATCATCATCAAGTTTGCCTGCCAGAAGTATTTTTTTACAGATCGTTGGTATTTCTGAGGTTACATGTTCTTCCTGCGATTTAGTATTCATCTCACCTGTAGCTAACCATCCAAGTGAAACACCCGTGTCTAATGCGCAGGCAATCACTACATCACCAGGGAAATATTCTCGACGAACCCATGTGCTTATAGTTCCCGTTGATATACCGAGATATTCACTTAATTCCTTTTGAGTAGCAAAGCCGTAAGCGTTCATGACTCTCTTAAGGACTGCTTTCCCGCCGGTTGAAAGCATCTTTTCAATGAGGGCTTTACCTTGCTCAGATCGTGAGGGAACACTTTTAAAGGCCATACGTTCAATATTTGCATTTGCAAATTCCCCGGTAACTAACCAGCGAAGGTCTGAACCAGTATCTAAAGCACATTTAATGATTGGGTTACCTGGAACACTGCCACGCTGAAGCCAGCCACTTATGTTGTTAGCAGGTATGGCAAGTGCCTCAGCTAAACTTTTTTGAGAACTAACTCCATACGCCAACATCAATCTGTTCAGGATTTCCTGACTATCCATTTTTTCGCCAATCATAAAAAACACCGAAGTGATAAAAAAACATTTACCAAATCGTTTTTGCGATCTAAAGTGACAACACACCACATGTTACACAGTAGAACTCAAACGACAGAAAGGAGATTTTGCGTTATGTCACCTCAGAATGCAATTCAAGTACCCTCAGATAAGACGACCGTTTCTAAGGAACTGTTAAACTCTGTAGTATCCCAGTTGCTACCGGTCTTGGAGTCAGCCCTGTCCGCGACTATTGTGAACTCAATAAGTTTGCAACTGACCACACTCGCTAACTCCCCGACAATCTCTAAAAAGGATTTTGCTGCAATCAACGGCATCAGCTCCGCAGTCCTCGAAAAGTGGATCGCGAATGGCGTAGTCCTGCTTGCACCAACGCCTTCAACCACAATCACTCAGCAACGCAAAAACCGAAAAACAGGTCAAATGCAAACTGTTGTTATGGAACGTCATGGCAATGCCCTGATCAATCTTGAGGCCTGGCGTGAGAAAAATCGTCAGCAAGCCATAAAGTGCCGCTACATAAATCGTTGAGTCAGATTATTCAAACTAGCAGGGACTAACAATGTTTGATTATCGCGTTTCCAAACACGCTCACTTTGACGATGCATGTAAGGCATTTGTGAATCGTCATAACCTTACCGAACTTGCAGCACTGATGGGCACTAAGCCCCAAATCCTGCGCAATAAGTTCAACCCTGAGCAACCTCATAAGCTTACCTGTGAGGAAGTTCTTTTAATCACTGATCTGACTGAGGACGCTAGCCTTCTCGATGGCATGCTGGCACAGATAAACTGCCTGCCGTCAGTACCGGTCAATGAAATTGCTACTTCTAATCTTTCAACCTACGCACTTCAGGCAACTGCCGCTGTAGGTTCTATTGCAGCTGATGCAGTGAAAGGTGGTGCGGTCAGTTCACAGCGTCGAATGTCCTTACTTGAAGGTGTTAATGCCGGTATTCGTCATCTGTCACTGATCGGCTTAGTTGTTCAAGGCCGAGTTCAGGCATCTCCAGCTCTGGCTTCTGCAGTTGGTGCCATTGCAAGCGTCACGACAAATGGGCTGATGTAACGATGGCTGTTTCTATTGCTCCATTTTTAAAACAGCAAAGCCCATCTCGCCACTTCGGCAATGGCTGTATTGAGTTGCCAGGTGGAAAGCGTTGGAACCCTTCAATGTCACAACCCACTGCCCCGCAGGCCGTGAGAAATTCAAAACCGCTTATAAAGCGTCTGTTTAGTTGAGGTGATTATGTCTTTAGTGAATGAAGAACATATTCAAATAGGTAAAAAACATATTTCCCGAATTAAAGAGATGTTTGATTTCAGAAAGAATGTAGCGCAGGAAACATTTGATACTCAGCCGCTGCATATGCGTAGAACAATCTGTTTTCATGCTGGCTTATCTCGTCGCCATCTTGAGATGAAGTTTGCTGAATTAACGCCGACGGAAAGGCATCAAGTAGTTGTGGCGCTAAATTCTTTGCTTGGTTTAACTGAATCACTGCCGAAATTTATCAGTGATGATGATTGCAAGATAAATATTAAACACTAACCCGTATTCAAACTAATTGGCGTCAACTCGCCGGGCATTCGTTTGCCCAAAAACAGGAGCTCTGCATGAAAAATATGGTTGATAACACCCGTCAGAATATTGTTGGTTTGCCAGTTATGACCATTGATTTAGCTTCACCAGAACGCGATTACACATCAGTTCTTGATTTGTCGTTGATGCTCGACACTGCTCGTAATGAAGAACGCGCTAATAGAGCGGTGGTGTTTGCCGGTCGCCTTGAAGCGATTGCCAGTTTCATTCTCAAACGTGAAATGACAGGAATTGAAGCTGCTGAAGCACTCCGCATTGAAGCTAACCGAATCCAAAGTGAAGCGGAGGCGTAACAATGGCTGATGCAATTGACACCGCCCAGGAACGCGCTGATCTCGTCCTTTCCGCCCAAATCCAAGCCGCCCGCGCAACTGTTGCAGGCGTTTCCGCAATGTTCTGCATCGAGTGTAATCGTCCGATACCAGAGGAACGCCGTGCAGCTCTTCCAGGTGTTGAGCTTTGTGTCTACTGCAAAGAACTCGCCGAGTTGAACGCCAGACATTACAGAGGAAACAAGTGATCGTTTTCTCAGTGGCATTACTCATCCTGGCCGGTATTAACGCTGGCTATCTGGTCATTGATATCAAAGACGGTATGTAATGCAGACCAGCCGTTTTACCCCTCAGATTAAAACGCCCGAAGTCTGGGCGTTTCCCTGGAATAAACCACGCCAGGCCGTTTCTGGCCTCGAAAGACCGCTTACCCGTGATGAATACGATCAGGGGCAAGCTGTTTTAATCAGAGTAAAAAACCTCTCTACCGATCTGCGGGAAATTTTTACAGGCCGCCATGCGTATCTGCTGAAAACACAGGGCATTCACGCCGCAAATAAATATCTGGTTTATACCCTGGGTCGCAGCATCCTTCCCCGCGTCGAAGCGGTCAATGCCGCTCATGCGATGAATGTTAATGCTTCCATGAAATTCATGTCTGAGGCAGACACTTATCACAGCCTGCCGAGCATGAGCGATAAACCGCTGCGCCGATTCGCGCAGGGCATTGCCGGACAACTCAAAGAAATCTATGAAGACCATTGTGATCAGCTGCTTGCTCGATACAACGGGGATAATTCGATTCTTTTTGAGGGTGATACACAGTGCGACCTGTACAGCGAAATCGCAGGTATGGCACAGGCTTTCAATGTCACGCCGATGTACTGGACAAGGTATTGCAAAGGCAGGCTGGATGCCGTTTCCGCTATCGCCTCCATGTCGCGCCTGGTTAATCCGGATTGGTGGTTACGCCAGTTGAAAGGCCAGCGCACCCGCTGGCGTGAATCCTTGTTGATCGCCATTGGCAAAGTAAACCGTGACGCGTCCCCGTATGCCAGTAAGCAGGCTATACGTGAGGTCCGCGCCCGCCGTCTGTCGAATCTCGACTACCTGAAAAGTTGCGACCTGGAAAACATCGAAACCGGCGAGCGTTTCAGTCGGATCGATAAAGTGATGGCGAGTATTTCAAACCCTGAAATCCGCCGTATGGAGTTAATGAGCACTATTGCCGGCACCGAAAAATATGCCGCTGCAAATGGCGACGTCGGGATGTTCCTGACCATTACCACCCCGTCCAAATATCACCCGACTCGCATGGTCGGTAAGGGCGATAAAAAGCGAGTTCAGCGAAATCACGCCTGGGACAAAGAAGCATATACCCCAAAAGATGCACAGCGTTATCTGTGCGGGATCTGGAGCAAAATGCGCACCGCGTTCAAAGATAGCGGCCTGTCCGTTTACGGGATGCGGGTTGTCGAACCTCACCACGACGCGACGCCGCACTGGCACATGATGTTATTCACAAAGCCAGCCATGCGTCAGCGGGTGATCAACATCATGCGCAAATACGCCATGAAAGAAGACGGTGAAGAACGCGGTGCAGCTAAAAACCGCTTTGACTGTAAGCACCTGAACCGTGGCGGCGCGGCTGGCTATATCGCCAAATACATTGCAAAGAACATCGACGGTTACGCCCTGGAAGGCGAGCGAGACCACGAAACCGGCGAGTTGCTGACAGACTCTGCTGCCGCCGTTACTGCCTGGGCTGCTACCTGGCGTATTCCGCAATTTCATCCTATCGGCCTGCCTACTATGGGCTCATACCGTGAGTGCCGCCGTATCCGTTCCATCAGTCTGACTGAAACCTTTGACGAAGAAGTGGAAGCCGTCCGCACTGCAGCTGATGCCGGTGACTTTATGGCGTACATGTCAGCCCAGGGCGGCGCAAATGTCCCACGAGACGATCAGACTGTACGTGTAGCCCGCCGCGTTGCTGCTGAACTGAACGCCTACGACGAAGAAGTGAAAAAGGTTGTTGGCATTTTTGCCCCTCACCTCGGCGACGCCCGTGTTTATGAAACCCGTACAACTCAATGGCGCATCGTTTCTTCCGCCGTTGACGTTGAGGTTTTGACTTCAAAAAGCGCCCACGGCGCGCCTCGGAGTCCTGTCAATAACTGTGGGTTAGGTGGAAAGAAACAGGCTACAAATTGGCGTGATAGCCAGGCTGGGAACGCGCCTACAGCGTCTAATTCTGACAGCCTGCGAGTTATTGACTGGACAGACACTGCCGCCGTGAGGGCGATTGTGGCGCGTATAAGGGAGGAAACACCAAGAGTCAGCAAGGCGCAGCGAAGTTTTGACCCAACAAAGGGGCGCGATATTGCCCCATCAGCAAGATTGACGCCTGAAGAACGGGCGCGACTGCCTCAGATTGAACAGGAATTGCTTAAAAACGATATCAAAGCTCAAAGATGGGAGCTGGAAGCATTAACCCGGGGAGCCAAAATCAGTTTTGGTGATGTTGTGACCCATCATCCCCCTCTTATGGACTAGCAGGAATTTTATGACGACTAGGACTGTTTAAACATTCATCTAAGCTATTGGTTAAAAAGTAACATTCAGTTTTTATTGGAATTTGTTAAGGAATGGTAATATTATACTGTATAAATAAACAGTGCATTGGAGTGAGTAATGGAATCCTCTCATGAGCTAAAGATGGCTTTGATAAAAATCCGGCTTATGGCTGACATCGCACAGTCAGGCCAGTGCAGAAATGACGACTACGCACTGGTGATGGAAATGATCTCTGACATGGCCGATCGCGTTCTGGATGAAGCAGACACGCCGTCAGCGCCATTCTCTGTTTACGACGATGAAGAATAGCCAGGATTGCGGGTGATCTCTCTTTGTAAGCTCTGCATGCAGTGAGTGCATGATTTTGCATTGTGATCGCCCTGCTCTTTTCTCCCCGCGACACCAGTGCTGGCGTGGATCACAGTGGATCACGCAAGTGCATCAAAAGCGACCTATAAAGCGGGCAGGCGTGGCGGGGATAGCATTGCGCGCAGTAACAATTGATCATTGAGGCAGGAGTAAAAGTGAATGAAATGCATTTTTTCATATCTCGAAAATTGTGCCTTTGCCTATTGAACAAATTCTCACTAAATCATGCGAATTGGCATTAAAGGCTCTTGCAAAGCAAGTCTTTTTTGCTAATCTAACTCTAAATTAACAGTTCAATTAAGGGATTATTCATGAGTCAAGCTTTGCCTTCAAGGCTTCATAAAGAGCCTCTTATAAACGTTTTATTTGAAATGCGTTTTGAGGCAGGCTTGCCCTTGTCAAATATACTACCTGGCATTCTATACATTACATTAAGATGCTCAGATATTGTAAAAACTCCTCATGCAGAACTGCCAGAGTTTGTAAGAAATAGCGATCCTAATTTAGCATATGCACCTTTATTATATTTAATATGGGATAACTATGAGATTCATATTAGCGACCGTTCTGTTCTGCTCGCTTGTAAGCTTCCATATAAAGGTTGGACTCAATTCAAAGGGAGAATACTTGAACTCCTTGAGAAAATAAATGAAGCTAGTGTAGCCCAAGGTGTTGAGCGATATTCACTAAAGTACGTTGATCTAATTAAGCCTAATGATGATGTGAATATATCATCACTCTTAAACATAAACGTAGAGATGGGTGGCAATGATTTCAACCTTTCTTCACTTCAGCTTAGGGCTGAGAGGAATGAAGGTGATACCATAATTATTATGCAATTATTAGGACAAGCCACTGCATACTTATCTGACAATAGTGAGAGGTCAGGTCTCCTGATCGATATTGATTGTATTAATAATTTGAACAACCCCAAATTACCTACAATAATGCCAAGTTTTTCAGCATCAATTGATAAACTTCATACGGTCAATAAAAAGGCTTTTTTTAGCCTCTTAACATTGCAAGGCACTGAGTATTTGGAGCCGTCTTATGAGTGATATGGTAATTATCAGTAACAACACAGTTTCATCTATGAGAATTTCCGCTGCTACTCAAAAAAATGAGGATGCCAAGCTAATTACAAAAAATTTAGGAAGCTTACCTTCTTACTCTTTAAAGAAAAATAATATGGCCTCCGCATCTCAATCATATGCTGCAACCGTACATTATAACTTTGCTTTGTCAAAAGTTGATGGATTTACTGATTTATCAGTAGGATGGGATGGTTTTGATGCTAACCCACCAACTCTTCAAGCAATTTACGATGCTAAGTTTTTTATAGATAATAATATTAGAAAGTTAGGTTTGGTTATGCCCATAATCCGAGCTATTACGGATGGTGAAATTAATTTATTCTGGGATTTAAGAGACATAATTTTAGATGTTGCAATATTTGGAGACGGGAACTTCTCATACTACTCTAATTTAAAAAAATTAAATGAGGAGAATTACGACGACTTACCTATAAATGAATCTCTCCCGTATGAGTATATTGAAATGTTAAAAGTGAAATAGGTATGGATGAAGAAAAAATTGTCATTGACGATAATGATGAATTGCTTCGATTACTTTTTTCGTCGGAGCACTTTGACAACGGAATAATTAAGGATCAAGGAATACCAACACAAGATCTACAAAAAAGAGGCTACAGTTTAGATTTAAAAAAAATAGCCTCAAAAGCAGTACTGGAACAAAGGGCTTCCACTCAGTCTTCAAAGGCTAAAAGCCCAGAAGATAGAAAAGATGCATATATATCTTATCTATTAAAAGGTGATGCAATACAAGCTACTGATCCTGATGGCACATCATTATTCAAAGTGATGCACTCACCTATTGATGATAACCCAGCACACACTTCGTTGCTTTGCATAGAAAGCGAACAGACAAAATCTTATTATGTAATGGCAAGAAATAAATTAAGGCCTTTATTATTAAGAAAAATCATTAGCATTAAAGATTTCCTTTCTTAAGCTAGGGCATAAGCTAAAAACTCCACAATATAAACTGATGTCCAAGTATTCACCTCCTTCATCCTCTCCTGCAGCGGCGTCAGTTCATTCCTTACGAACACCTGCGCCGCCTTCTCCACATCCCCAAACCCACCCGCATTATCAGGGATAATCCCCATCATCTGCGGTGGCACACGGTGCGCGCTCAGCAGATCGTCACGGCTGGATTTCTTGATATTGAAGAAATCATCCTTAGTGGCGACTTCACTCAGCGGCAGAATCTGGATGCCGTCTTTCTTGCCGTTCGGCGCGTACATGAACAGGTTGCGGAAGTTGCCCAGGCCTTTAGTATCTCGCATCGCCTTACGCATGGAGTCAATATCACTGCTGCTCTGCGCGGCATCGGTCATATACAAGATGTAGCCTGCATGCGCGCCGTTCTGGTAATACTTACGGCGGAACAGCGTCGCGGCCTCGTTTAACCAAGCAGAGTTCAGCGCGCTCAGGTATTCCGGCAAACCGTAAATCTCCTGATTAATGTCCGGTTCGATAAGATGGAAGATGCTGCCTGCTGCGAACTGATGCGGCTCTTTCCATCCCTGTACAAACCAGTAAGTCCCCTCCTCCACTCCTCGTCGTACATATTTAGCCGGCACAGCCTCAAAGCGTAACGGTTCGCCGAGCTGGTTGCGGATCAGTTCCAGATACGCATTCCCGAACACCAGATAATCTAGCGCAAATTTGCTGAACTCCTGCTGGCTCAGCAGCGGATGCGGGATAAATGTCGAGGCGAGGATATTACGCTTCACGTAAATCGGAGAGCTGTGATGAACGGCGGCGCGAAGGCTGCGGGCAAGACCGTCGAAACTGACCGGTGGCTCATACCAGCGGCCATTACCCGTGCATTCGATGTAATCCAGAATCTCACGGCGGTCTAACACCGGCGTAGGGTCACCAAAGCTGAACATCTCTGCACCCTGCTGGTTTTCGGTGGTGTTGGTCTGCGTGGCTTTACGGTATTTACGCTTGCTCATTTAATAAAACTCCAGAATGTTCGGGCTTTGTCCGCCATTGGCGGCGGTAAGCGGTTCATTTAACAGGGCGTGCATGATTGCCCAAGCGACGTCGGCGTGGCTGGCCTCTTCACTGCGGCTGGCTTCGTAGGTTGAACGGTTGCCGCTGGCGGTCATGGTTTTGCGGATCGCCATAAACGAAGCAGTGATGTCTGTGTGTCCGGTGTCGTATTCCAGGCGGCCGGAGCTGATGGTGTCCTTTGCTTTGAGTACCAGTGCGGTTTTCACCTCGGGGCTGTAACGGATCTCGCGCGCCGCAGGAAAGAACTGCTGAACAAGCTGAAATACCCCCTGCCCGATGCCGGTGGCATCGATGCCAATGTATTCCACGGCATAACGATTGGTGAGTTCCTCGATGCTTTTGGCCTGCGCTGCAAAGTCCATGCCCTTCCACTGGTGACGCTCGAGCACGCGGAACTTGCCGCCAGACACCACCGGCGGAGCGATCACCGCACAGCCTGCGCTGTCGCCGGTATGCGACGGGTCATAACCGATCCACACGGGACGATAGGCAAATGGCCGTTTGAGGTACGGGTCGAAGTCTTCCCACTCGTCCAGGCTGTCCACCATGCATCCCTGCAACTCGGCGAACGGGAACACAGATGCCTGATCGTCAACGAACTCACACATCAGCAGGTTTTCATATTCAGCGGGGCTGTATTCCAGTTGCAGTTGTTCCAGATCGAACAGATTGCAGCCGCCTGACAGTGCGTCTTCCACCGTCACAATCTGCCGCCACTGACCGTCATCGCATAGCACGCCTTTTGACAAGTGCGCATGCGTCAGATCCAGGTCAATTCTGTCGGCTTTATTGCTACGGCCTTTGTTGAACAGTTCACCAGACCAGAACGGATAGGCACTGTGTGCCAGGCTGGACGGCGTGGAGAAGTAGGTGCTTCGCCATTTCTTATGCAGTGACATGCCGGAGGCGACCTTGCGCAGCTCCTGAAATTTAGGGATCCAGAAGTATTCGTCCAGATAGAGATTGCCGGTATAGCTTTGCGCGGTGCGGACGTTGGTGCCGAGGAAAATCAGCCGTGCGCCGTTAGGCAGTACTATTGGGTCGCCTTTCAAATCGACGTCCACCTGTCTCGCAAAGTCGATGATGTAGTTCTTAAAGACGTGCGCCTGCGCCTTACTGGCCGACAGGAAAATCTGATTACGGCCGGTGGTCAGTGCATCAATCAGCGCTTCCCTAGCAAAGTAGAAGGTTGCGCCAATCTGACGGGACTTGAGGATGTTGCGAATACGGTGCTGTAATCCGGCCTGATGCCAGCCGCGCTGATACTCAAACGATGTATCAACAAAGATATCGCCCAGCTTTTCGATGGCTTCATCGCTAAAAACATTCTTTTCCGGCGCTTTGCGTTCGCCCTTATTACGGTTGACAACGTTCGGATTTAAATCAGCCTCGCTGCCGGTATGGTTGTAGCGGTTTACC
Organism: Rahnella sp. BCC 1045; assembly: GCF_019049615.1. Classification (NCBI taxonomy): domain Bacteria; kingdom Pseudomonadati; phylum Pseudomonadota; class Gammaproteobacteria; order Enterobacterales; family Yersiniaceae; genus Rahnella; species Rahnella sp. BCC 1045. The sequence goes on from NZ_JAFMOZ010000074.1 coordinate 10,403, forward strand.
CGTGCCAGGCGTTCAATCTGTCGGCCTAACAGGTCGATCTCTTTGTAGTCCTTCCCCTCCTTCACATCTTTCATAACGAGCTGGATAAGCCGCGCTTCCATGCTGGTTTCCACGCGAGAAATGGGCGCAATGGCCTCCCACTGATCGCGAGTTTTCCAGCTCTGCACGGTCGGCGTTTTTTGGCTCAGCATTTCCCCGATTTGCCGCACGGAAAAACCCTGCCAGTAAAGCAGTGCCGCCTGTCGGCGCGGGTCGCTGATGATGGTGGAGTTTGAAATATTCATGCTGCCACGTTACCGGCCAGACAGCGGTTTTTCGCGCTGCCCACGTTGTGCCATCGGGCAACAACCCGCATCGGCTGGCGGCCTGCGGTGACTGTCTGGAAACTAACTCCTGTTCTCAACACTCATCACCGGAGTCAGTTACATGGCAAAGAAAGTATCGAAATGGTTCCGCATCGGGGTCGAAGGCGACACCTGCGACGGCCGAGAAATTGATGCTAACGACATCAAGCAAATGGCGGAGACGTACAGCGCGAAAGCCTACGGTGCCCGCGTCAATCTGGAGCACATCAAAGGCGTTTTACCGACCAGTGATTTCCGCCGCTATGGCGACGTGATCCAGCTTAAAGCCGACCAAATTGATGACGCGGCTGAACCGCTGCTGCATGACAAATGGGCGCTGTACGCAATGATCAGCCCGACTGCGGATTTAACGCAGATGGTCGGCGACGGGCAGAAGGTTTACACCTCGATGGAGATCAAACGTAACTTCGCCAACTCCAATAAATCCTACCTGGTCGGTCTTGCCGTCACCGACGACCCTGCCAGCCTCGGCACTGAAATGCTGGAGTTCAGCCGAACAGCTAAACAGAACCCGCTCGCCGGTCGTAAATCCGATCCGGACAGCCTCTTCACCGTCGCCACCGAAGCACTGATTGAGTTTGAAGATGCGCCGGAAACTGCCCCTTCTCTTTTCGCCCTGGTGAAACAAAAGCTTTCACGTAAACAGGCGTCAGACGATGCCCGGCTGGCCGATGTTCACGAAGCCGTCAGCGAAGTCGCTCAATACGCTCAGACCGGACTGGATAAACATGAAACCAGCCTGACCGACCTGCTGAGCCGCGTCGATACGCTGGAGAAAACCACCGCTGCGGATCATGAGGCATTTGCCGCACTGAAGAACACGCTAACGCAGACACCGGCGCAGAAGTTCGGCCAGCGTCCGCAAGCTACAGGCGGCGCAGGCGTAGACGAGACGGTCACCGACTGCTGATCCGACACCTTTAACTCATTCTCAGGAAACATCTCATGAAAAAAGAAACGCGCTTTAAATTTAATGCGTTCCTGTCTCAGCTCGCCAAACTCAACAAAGTTGACGTCGGCACGCTGGACAAGAAATTTAACGTTGAGCCGTCCGTCACGCAGACGCTGATGACTCGCCTGCAGGAATCTTCAGAGTTCCTGACCCGGATCAACATCATTCCGGTGGACGAAATGATGGGCACGAAAGTTGGCGTCGGCGTGACCGGTACGATTGCCAGTACAACCAACACTGATGCGGGTGACGAGCGTGAAACCGCTGATTTCACCAAGCTCGATCAGGAAGGCTATCACTGCACCAAAACCAACTACGACTTCCACTGGATGTACAGCAAGCTGGACTTATGGGCGCGATATAACGATTTTCAGACCCGCCTGCGTGACGCCATTATCAAGCGTCAGGCGTTGGATCGCATCCTGGTCGGCTTTAACGGTGTTTCCCGCGCACCGACGTCTAACCGCGTTCAGAATCCGCTGTTGCAGGATGTCGGCGTGGGCTGGCTGCAAAAATACCGGCTGAATGCCCCGTCCAAAGTGATGGGGATGATTGTCGCCGAAGATGGCACCGTGACTAATGAGGCGGTAAAAGTCGGTGGTAAAGGTGAATACAAAAATCTCGACGCGCTGGTCTTTGATGCGGTGAATGAACTGATCGACCCCATCTATCAGGACGACACCGAACTGGTAGTTATCTGCGGCCGCAAGCTGCTCGCGGATAAGTATTTCCCGCTGATCAACAAACAGCAGCCAAACACAGAGGCAATGGCTGCCGATTTAATCATCAGCCAGAAACGCATCGGCAATCTACCTGCCGTTCGTGTGCCCGGCTTCCCTGCTAACGCCATGCTGATCACCCGTCTGGATAACCTGTCTATTTACTGGCAGGACGGCACGCACCGTCGTCACGTTGAGGAAGTACCAAAGCGTGACCGCATCGAAAACTACGAATCCATTAACGAGGATTACGTAGTGGAAGATTACGGCTGCGGCTGTCTGATCGAGAACATCGAAGTAGCCGCCGGAGAAGACGACGCCGCTGAAAAGACCGAACTCAGTAAATTCACCTCGGCGATTGTTGATGCCATCAAAACTGCATCCGGTACCACTGCACCGGCAGCTCAGGAGTAAGCCATGGCCAGCCCTGCCCGACGCCACTTGTTGCGGCAGTCAGCCATCGAAGCCGCGCAGCAGGATACCAGCCTGCTGCGTCATGCCACCGGCTATGAACTGCTGCTGCAAAAGCTCAATGCTGACCAGAAAGCCTTGAAGAAAGCTTATTCCGCAGAGAAAAAGGCTGAACTCAAACGCAAGATGCTGCCCGAATATGCGCCGTGGGTGGCGGGCGTTCTTGCCGAGGGGAAAGGTGCGCAGGACGCCATCCTGATGACCATCATGATCTGGCGTATTGATGCCGGTGATTATGCCGGTGCGTTGGAAATCGCCCGCTATGCGCTGCATTACAAGCTGGCGATGCCGTTCGGCAAACGCCCCGCCGGTTATGCGCTGGCGGAGGAAATCGCCGACATGAGCACCCGCGCTCATGCTGCCGGTGAGCAGGTCAGTCTCGATGTACTCATGACCACGATGGAACTGACGGAAAGCCAGGACATGCCGGATCAGGTACGCGCCAAGCTGCACAAAATTACCGGTTACCTGTATCGCGACGTGGAGAAACTGCCGCTTGCCCTGCAACACCTGAAACGCGCCTTCCAGCTGAACAGCAACTGCGGCGTTAAAAAGGATATTGAGCGGTTGGAATCAGCCATCAAAAAGGCTGCCAGCAGCTAAACAGAACGCGCCCCGCGCCGGACGGCACGCCAGCCGCGACAGGTCTGTGACCTCGTTCAACGCTGGCGTCCACCGTCCCCTATTCAGAGGTCACTATGTCTCTTGTTGTACCTGCACCAAAGCCGGACGCCGCGACGGAACCCGCGATCAAAAACACGCACTTCTGGCCGGATATCAGTCCGGTGGAGTTACGCGACACGCTGCGCCTGGAAGGAACGGTGACCACCAAACGTCTGCGCGCCGTCATTAAGTACGCTCTGACCGAAGTGAATGCCGAGCTTTACAGCTACCGCGTCGCACAACTGGCTCAGGGATACAAAACTCTCGCTGATGTCCCGGCTGATCAGATTGATGACGAAAGTATCAAAGTCTGCGCCTACCTGCGGGCGGTTTCATCCATCACAGCTGCCATTCTGGCGGAACGATATCCGAACAGTGATACCACCGATGCCGGCAGTAAAAAGGCAGAGATTGTCGAAAGCACGGTTGATGAACTGTGGCGTGATGGTCGCAATGCGATCAGCGATGTCGCTGGCGTGTCGCACTGTGTAATCGGTCTGCTCTGATGAAAGTCTATGCCGAACAAGGTGACACCGTAGATTCGCTCTGCTGGCGGTACTACGGGCGCACGGAATCGGTGGTTGAACACGTTTACGCGGCTAACGTTGGCTTAGCCGCACAGGGGGCAATTCTGCCCCATGGCTACGCGGTGGAGCTGCCGGATATTACCCAGGCCGCAGTCAGTGAAACCGTCTCACTTTGGGACTGATGACCATGGAGCGCATCACCTCGTTTATCTGTTATTGCATTGCCGTGTTTCTGGCCTGGTTGGGGGGAATGTCTTATCAGGATATCGCCTTTCTGGTGGGCGCAGGCGTCGGCGTCGCGACCTTCCTGGTGAACTGGTATTACCGTCGCAAAACCTACCGCCTGCTGAAAGAAATGGGCATCAGAGGGGACATTAATGCAGCCATCAATCGTTAGACGCTGCGCCGTCGCCGCAGTACTTGCGATTGCCGCGCTGCTGCCGCAAACGCCGACGTTGCAAACCTCCGCCGCCGGTCTGGCACTGATTGCCGATTTTGAAGGCTGCCGCCTGTCCGCCTATCAGTGCAGCGCGGGCGTCTGGACAAACGGCATCGGGCATACCGCAGGCGTGAAGCCGCAAACGCAAATCAGCGAGCGTCAGGCCGCCGTGAATCTGGTGGACGACGTGATGCGGGTGGAGAAAGGCATTGCCCGATGTATGGCGATCACCATGCCACAACCGGTGTATGACGCCGTGGTGTCCTTTGCGTTTAACGTCGGCGTGACGGCGGCCTGCAAATCAACGTTAGGGTTTTTCATCAACAAAGGCCGATGGCGTGACGCCTGCGAACAGCTGCCGCGCTGGGTGTTTGTGAAGGGCGAGCGCGTCACCGGCCTGGAACGCCGCCGTGCGAATGAGCTGGCCTACTGCCTGCGGGGAGTCTGATGCGCATTTTAATTTTGTTACTGCTGGCAGTCTGTGCGCTGGCGGGGCTGCAAACCTGGCGTATCGGTGGCCTGAATGAAAAAGCCGACCAGGCGCAGCGCATTATCGGCACGCTGTCCGCCGGTATTGAGAGCCGTGATGCTGCCATTAATCGCCTGAGCGATGATGCACTGAGACGCGAACGCCAGGAACAAACCCTGCGCGCACAGCTCTCACAAGCGGGGCAGTTAGCACGGGATCGTGAAATTCACCTTCAAAGGTTACTCAATGAAAATCAGGAAATGCGGGACTGGTATAGCGCTCGTCTGCCTGATGGCATTAGCCGGTTGCACCAACGCCCCGCCTTTGCCAGCGCCGCAGATTATTTACGTTGGCTGTCCGGCGGTAACCAGTTGCCCGATACCGGCAAGCTCACCGGTCACTAACGGCGATTTAAGCAGTGATGTCAGAAACCTGGAGGCCGAGCTGGTTGCCTGCGGCCTCCAGGTGGAAGCGGTCAAACAATGCCAGGAGGAACACCGTGTTAAAACCCGCCCAACTGAGAAAAGCGTTAACTGATGCGGTGCCCGTGCTGCAAACCAGCCCCGACACATTGCGGATGTTTGTGGATAACGGGCGTATCGTTTCCACGTTAGCCAGCTCGCTGTCGTTTGAGTATCAGTACCAGACGGAGCTGCTGATCACCAACTTTGCCCAGGACTGCGATCTGATTATTGTCCCGATCCTGGCGTGGCTGCGTGAGAACCAGCCGGACATTATGGCGACACCGGAAAAGCAGCAGACTGGCTTTAAATTTAAGGCCGATATGCTCGATGATGGCTCCTACGATATCGCGATTGACGTACAACTCACCGAGCGCGTGATTGTGAAACAGATTGAAGCCGGTCTGTACGTGGAGCATTTTCCGGAACCGCCACTGCCGGAGCCGGTGGAAAGGCCGCGTGAACTCTACCTGCACGGCGAGTTAGTGAGTCATTGGCATGAGTGAACTGTCTGCGTTTGATACCCGCCTGGCGGGATTGATTGCGGCGCTGTCACCGCAAAGCCGGAAAGCCCTAGCGGCGACCATTGCGAAGCGGCTGCGCAAACATCAGCAGCAGCGCATTAAGCAGCAGGTCACGCCGGAGGGGCAGCCCTTCACGCCCCGTCGCCCACAGCCGTTGCGTGCAAAGAAAGGCCGCATTAAGCGGGAGATGTTCGCCAAACTGCGCACGGCAAAATACATGAAGGCCAAAGGCACCGCTGACGATGCCGTGGTGGAATTTACCGGCCAGGTTCAGCGCATGGCGAAGGTGCATCAATACGGGCTGCGGGATCGCCCGTCTGTCCGTGCAAAGGAAATGCAGTATCCGGCGCGCCCGCTGTTAGGAATGGACACGGAGGATATGAAAATTGTGGAAGAAGAGTTGATTAACCTGCTGAGTCAGTAAACCACCAGCGCTTCTAGTCATCTGAGCAGCAATTTGTGGGTAATGGTTTTACTTATCACTGAAAGATTATCAGTATAAGAAACTGATAATTATTAGCTCAGAGGTAAGCAATGGATATCGAATTTGGGGCAATAACCCCTGTTAATAGCGATACAGAAGTCTGCGTAGAAGTAACGATTTTTACAAATGATATGAATGTTGAAAACATTAGCTTTTATCTGCGTTTGTCTGTAACACCAGAAGCAACTCTTGCCGACATAAAGCGTGAAACAAAAAAGATGGCTGCCTTAGAGATGCAAAAAGCTCTCGAATGGTTGTCAAAAGAGGGGGGAGACTAATAGATGCCCAAGTTGTGCCACCCGCCATCAACCTGCATCAAATTAATGCCGCCTGACAGGGCAGCATTAATTTATGCATGAATACATCCCAAACATTGTTAACTATTTCAATTTAAATAGTTAACAATGAATGTCAATTATTTATAAATAATCATTTGTAATGAAATAGGAAATGGTGTAAAAA
>NZ_JAFMOZ010000073.1:0-15963 GCF_019049615.1 Rahnella sp. BCC 1045
TTTTTATTCTTTTATTTTCATTGAGTTAAGCAAAAAACCACCCCTTCAGTAGTACATCAAAAAGCACCAAAAACCGCCTCGTATGATCCACGTCAATTTTTACGTTATACTGCTTTGCTAGTATCTCGTTGCGCAGTGCATAGCCCTGAATAAGAGAGTTAATGTGAAAGCTGACAACCCCTTCGATCTAATATTACCCGCCGCTACAGCGAAAGTTGCTGAAGATGCCGGCGTTTATAAAGCCACCAAACAGCCGTTAAAAACATTCTTTTTAGCCATTACTGCTGGCGTCTTTATTTCTATCGCCTTTGCTTTTTATATCACTGCCACCACAGGCACCGGCACAGTCCCTTACGGCCTCGCAAAACTCGTTGGGGGCATCTGCTTCTCACTGGGTTTAATGCTGGTCGTTGTCTGCGGCGCTGACCTGTTTACTTCCACTGTGCTTATCGTGATTGCGAAAGCCAGCGGGCGTATCACCTGGGGGCAATTGGCACGTAACTGGGTCAATGTCTATATTGGTAACCTTATCGGATGCCTGTTCTTTGTCGCACTGATTTGGTTCTCAGGTGAGTATATGGTCGATAATGGTTTGTGGGGACTGAACGTTCTGCAAACTGCTGACCATAAAATGCATCACACGTTTATTGAAGCCGTTTGTCTGGGGATTCTGGCTAACCTGATGGTTTGCCTGGCGGTATGGATGAGTTACTCCGGCCGCAGTCTGATGGACAAAATGTTCGCAATGATCCTCCCCGTCGGCATGTTCGTCGCCAGCGGTTTCGAGCACAGCATTGCCAACATGTTCATGATCCCTTTAGGCATCGTGGTGAAGAACTTTGCGACACCAGAATTCTGGCAGGCTGTCGGCGCAACTCCGGCACAATTCGCAGAACTGAACATCACTAACTTTATCATCGACAATCTCATTCCTGTGACCATCGGTAACATCATTGGGGGCGGTTTGCTGGTAGGGTTAACGTATTGGGTCATATATCTTCGCGATGAGAAGCACCACTGATACAACGTGGCACTCTTGTTACGACAGTTTTACACGCGATTTTTAAGAAATCCAAATTAGAAGGTAGGTGCAAAATGTCCAAGCTCAATGAAAAATTGACCAACGCATGGGAAGGTTTTAGTGCTGGTGAATGGCAGAATGGCGTAAACGTCCGCGACTTCATTCAGAAAAACTACACACCGTATGAAGGTGATGAATCCTTCCTGGCTGGCGCGACTCAAGCGACAACCACCCTGTGGGATAAAGTAATGGAAGGTATCAAACTGGAGAACCGCACTAAGGCTCCTGTTGATTTTGATACTGACGTTGCGGCTACCATCACTTCTCATGACGCTGGCTACATCAATAAATCTCTGGAAACTATCGTTGGTCTGCAAACTGACGCGCCATTAAAACGTGCTCTGATCCCATTCGGCGGCATTAAAATGGTTGAAGGTTCATGTAAAGTTTATGGCCGTGAACTGGATCCAGCGCTGAAAAAAGTTTTCACCGACTACCGTAAAACCCATAACCAGGGTGTTTTCGACGTTTACACCAAAGACATCCTGAACTGCCGTAAATCTGGCGTTCTGACCGGTCTGCCAGATGCTTATGGCCGTGGCCGTATCATCGGTGACTACCGTCGCGTTGCGCTGTATGGTATTGATTTCCTGATGGCTGATAAATACGCACAATTCCAGTCTCTGCAAAATGATCTGGAAAACGGCGTGAATCTGGAAATGACCATCCAGCTGCGTGAAGAAATCTCTGAACAACACCGTGCTCTGGGTCAGATTAAAGAAATGGCTGCCAAATACGGTTGCGACATTTCTGGTCCTGCTACCAACGCACAAGAAGCGGTTCAATGGACTTACTTCGGCTACCTGGCTGCGGTGAAATCTCAGAACGGTGCTGCAATGTCCTTCGGTCGCGTATCTACCTTCCTTGACGTGTTCATCGAACGTGATATCAAAGCAGGCAAACTGAACGAAGAACAAGCTCAGGAACTGATTGACCACCTGGTTATGAAACTGCGTATGGTTCGTTTCCTGCGTACGCCTGAGTATGATGAACTGTTCTCTGGTGACCCAATCTGGGCGACTGAATCCCTGGCAGGTATGGGGGTTGATGGTCGTACTCTGGTAACCAAAAACAGCTTCCGCTTCCTGAATACTCTGTACACCATGGGGCCTTCACCAGAGCCGAACATGACCATCCTGTGGTCTGAAAAGCTGCCAATGAACTTCAAAAAGTACGCAGCGAAAGTGTCTATCGATACCTCATCTGTACAGTATGAGAACGATGACCTGATGCGTCCTGATTTCAACAACGATGACTACGCTATCGCTTGTTGTGTGAGCCCAATGGTTGTGGGTAAACAAATGCAGTTCTTCGGTGCTCGTGCAAACCTGGCGAAAACCATGCTGTATGCAATCAACGGCGGCGTTGATGAAAAAATGAAAATCCAGGTTGGCCCTAAAGAAGCGCCAATGATGGATGAAGTGCTGGACTATGACAAAGTTATGGACCGCATGGATCACTTCATGGACTGGCTGGCTAAACAGTATGTCACAGCACTGAACATCATTCACTACATGCACGACAAATACAGCTACGAAGCTGCGTTGATGGCGCTGCATGACCGTGATGTTTATCGCACAATGGCATGTGGTATCGCAGGTCTGTCAGTTGCTGCTGACTCCCTGTCTGCTATCAAATATGCAAAAGTTAGCACCATCCGTGACGAAGACGGCCTGGCTGTAGACTTCAAAATTGAAGGCGAATATCCACAGTTCGGTAACAACGATTCTCGCGTAGATGACATCGCTTGTGACCTGGTAGAACGTTTCATGAAGAAAATTCAGAAACTGCGTACCTACCGTGGCGCTGTAGCAACTCAGTCTGTTCTGACCATCACCTCTAACGTGGTTTATGGTAAGAAAACTGGTAACACCCCAGACGGTCGTCGTGCGGGTGCTCCATTTGGCCCAGGCGCTAACCCAATGCACGGTCGTGACCAGAAAGGTGCTGTTGCCTCTCTGACTTCTGTTGCTAAACTGCCGTTTGCTTACGCAAAAGATGGTATTTCTTATACCTTCTCTATCGTTCCAAATGCGCTGGGTAAAGATGATGATGTTCGTAAAGCGAACCTCGCGGGCCTGATGGATGGTTACTTCCACCACGAAGCGTCCATCGAAGGTGGTCAACACCTGAACGTGAACGTCATGAACCGCGAAATGCTGTTAGATGCGATGGAACATCCTGAAAACTATCCTCAGCTGACCATCCGTGTATCTGGTTATGCAGTACGCTTCAACTCACTGACTAAAGAACAGCAACAAGACGTTATTACCCGTACTTTCACCAAGTCCCTGTAATAATCTGCTGATGATTTAGCGTGATATATAAAGGCTCCACAACGTGGAGCCTTTGTTTCATCCTCACTACCCGCACTGTCTTCGCGACAGTCTGTTTTGCCAGAGCGCTATACGCCGTGGACCTCTGGCAAAGCAGTACCGCCATTGCTGACAATCAACCTTATTGATTGTCTGGTATCATAAACCTGTAGTTTCCAGTTTATCTCTGCCAGACCAGCACCCGCACATGTAGACTGCTATTCATTGGTCAATATGGAGAATAACCCGCAATGTCAGTTCAAGGGGACATTGATTAGGGTTTAATTTATTGAAATAAAAGGATTTATTTTAAAGCGTGTCCACATATTGACCATTTCGAGATTTAAAGACAAAAAAAGCCCCGCAATTAACTTTGCGGGGCTTTTTCGTTTTTCAGTATTCATCTACATCAGGAAGGTTTGCTGACCGTGCGAGGTTGGGTGAGGCATCACTGCGTTGATATGTCCCGGTTTCATAATTGAGCCGTCGAATGACTCCATTGTCTTAAACGTATGCCCGCAATTGATGTTCTGACACTGGTTATAACGCTCTTTAGTGTTTTCGCTCAGATAACGACTTGAACGCGTATGTGCAGCATATTTGCAGATTGGACAATGGAACATGATCACCACCTCAATGACTCTCTGTAAGATGCGTTGATTTTAACCATTAAATTCATTTAAAACAAACAGTTAAGTCTTATATTTAATCTTCCCCTTCCGTTTCATACTCCACATCTGAAAGCTTCACCTCAAGGTCTAAGGCCGTCGTGTAGCCACTATTACTGAGTGAGTGAACCACCTTAGTGATTATCCACGCCTGCTCGTCTATGACGCGCTTAAACCCTTTAACCGCTATTGGCGTTTCTGGATATAAATCTGCCCGCCCGAGCGCCAGAGTGATAGAAAACTCGGCCACACCGCGCTGTAATTTATCCCACTTAGCCGCCGCTGCGCGCATGGCCTGCGCCTTACTCGCATAGGTGGTGGTCAGCGCAAAAACGTTATCCGCTTCACCGGCCATGTATTCACCTTCTTTGGCTTCAGGTATTTTGACTGCCGACGCCTTGGCTTTAACCGGTTTCGCTTTGGGGTGTTGCAGTGCGCGCAGTTGTTTAAACTTCGGCTTTCGCTGGATTTTGACCTTTTGCTTTTTCGGCTTGGGGTCTTTGGTGTGCAACCATTTGGCCGTTACGCCTGTATATGCGCCCCGATCAGCAATGGCGAACTGATGCCGGTCACCGTCGGCGCGCTCAATCGTCATGGCCGGTATGGGTTTGCCGCTGGCGGTGGTGCCGCTCCCCGCTTTCAGAAAAAGTAACTTACCGGCTTTCACTGAGACATCAGCCCCGTTGCGCGTGGCCAGACGGGTTAAGAACTTGGCGTCAGATTCCTGAGACTGGTCGATGTGTGGGATGCTAATGGCGTTCAGTTGCGTGGCTACGCTGGCTGTCAGCTTATTACGCGCCGCAATTTGCTCCACCACCTGACCGAGAGTGGTGTCATGGTATGACATTTCACGCCGTGAGTTCAGGGTGCCGCGAAAGTCAGCACTGCGCGCCCGGATGGTCAGCGTATCCGGCGCGCCACGGTGTTCAACTTCATCAACCGTAAATAGCCCCTTACCGAGCAGCGCCGCACCCTGCCAGCCCAAGAACAGTGAGAGCACCGCACCGCGCGCAGGCATCTCCACCTGACCGTCACTGTCGTCCAGCTCAATATCGAGCTGGTCAGCTTCAAACCCCCTGTTATCCGTGAGCGTCAGAGATAACAGCCGGGCGCTGATATCTTTCGTGATGTCATTACCCGCCTGCGTCAGCATAAATGCCGGTGCCATGGTTGCCCCGGCGTCGAGCGTCAACCCTGTAATCATGACAGCACTCCTTGCATGGCCGTACTAGCCTTATTCAGCAGGCCGTCAGCCTGCGTCTGCAAATCACCAAACATGGCCGTCATTGACTCATCCACTCGGGTGAGCGTCAGTGTGAACTCAATGCTGCGCGCGCTACCATCGGCAAAGAATTCTGTACGAGTTTCACTGATGCTCTCGACTACGAACATGCCATAAATGGTGCCGGAGCCCTCCAGCAGCGGCCACGCCTTGCCCTCATCGGCCATCAGATTCAGCGTCAGCAGGGACAGACGTCCGCCGGTGATTTCCGGCATCAGCACACCGGACAGGGTAATTTTTTCCTCATTCACGCCAAGAAATTGCAGCGCGGGGCGCTGGCCGATGCGACTGTTTGACGGCCAGCGGTAATCCACACTGCGTTGCAGGCTCTGATAGGGAACGGTCTGGAGCTGAAAGACAAACAATCCGAGCGTTAACATCATGTGCAAATCCCCTTAATCATGATCCATGCGAGAGCGAGACTCTGCGCGGCGCTGACGTTCGCGGGCGTCCAACGCGTCAATAACCTGACGGCTGGTATCCTGCGCGCCCATACCGGCACCAACAGAAATCTGATAACTGTTTTTGCTGTTGTCGGTGTAAGAACGCCCACCACCCGCCGACACCGGCACGTAGCCGTAACTGAATCCAAAATTACCGCCCGGCGGCTGATACTCCGCCGCATTACCGGCATCAGATTTTGAACGCAGCTCCGCTTTATCAGCGTTTTTGTCGAGGTCGTCAGACTCTTTCTTCACTACGCCGAGTTTTTCCAGCAGCCAAACCACACCGCGACGCAGCTTATTGGCCACCTGCAATGGCGCGGTAAGAGCATTTGCCACAGCATGACCAAACGACACCCCCGCATCTTTACAACTATCGAGGGTTTCCTTGGTTGATTTCACGGGTTGAATCAGGTCTTTAAACCACTGCCATACGACCTTGAGTTTATCCCCAAGCCATTCAAAGACCGGCTTCAACGGCGCAAACATCTCTTTCACCGGCTCAAACGCAATACCCAACCCTTCTATCACGCCGCTGAAAAAGGCGCTGATAGGCTCCCAGTATTTACGGATGAGCAGAGCCGCAGCGACAAACAGCGCGCCGATGGCCAACACCGGCCAGGTTATTGCCCCCAGCGCAGTGACAATGGCCGCTCCCGCCGCGCTGAATATCACTCCGAGCGTTCCGGCGACGGCGATAATCGCATTAATGCCCGCAATCACCGGCCACGCAATAAGACCGATTCCGCCAAGCACACCGATGATAGCCAGCGCACCGGAGACCAAAGCAAAAAGTGTTTTCGTCAGCTCTGGATTGGCTTTCGTCCATGCCCCGATTTTCCCTAACCAGTCGGTGGCCGAGGTGGTCAGGCGGCGGAGGGTCTTATCCTGTTTCTCAAAGACCTCAATCTGTAAATCTTCCCATGCCGAGGCGAGGTTTTTTAAATCGCCGTCGAGGTTGTCGGTCTGGACTTTGGCGATACGCTCCGTAGTACCGGCAGAGTCTTTAATTGCCCCTTGCTTCTCGGCAAGGTTGCCGTTTCCCGCAGCGGCAACCAGCTTAACCGCGCCCTTCATGGCCTCTTCACCAAAAATCACTTTCAGATATTCAGCCTGCTGAGCGGTGCCGAGTTTGTTCTTTTTAAAAGACCGGTCAATCGACTGGAGGATCCCCACGACCGGCAGCATGTTGCCTTTTGTGTCTCGGGTTTTAATACCCAGTTCATTGAGCGCCGCCGGAGCCTGACCGATGGGGGCTTGCAGACGGCTGAAAATAGCGCTTGCTCCTGTACCGGCCATCGACCCCTTAATCCCGTTATCCGCCATCACGCCGAGCATGGCCGTCGTGTCTTCGATGCTGGCACCCGCCGCCTCAGCAATGGGCGCCACATATTTCATCGCTTCGCCAAGCTCAATTAGCCCGGTATTTGACGAGGTAAACCCCTTGGTCATCACGTCCGCTACGCGCTGAATTTCCGTAGTCGGCAGGTTAAACGCCGATTGCATATTGGTGATGATGTCGGCGGCTTCGGCAATATCCACATCCGCCGCAAGGCTCAGGTTAACGGTGGAACCCGTTGCGGCCAGCACTGAATCGGCGTCATAGCCCGAGCGGGCAAGCGTGGTCTGCGTGCGGGCAACGTCGCCCGGAGAAAACGCCGTTGTCGCGCCGATATCACGCGCCTGCTTACGAATTTGTCCAAGTTTCTCATCGCCCTTATCAAGGCCAAGAATGGCCTGCGTGCCTGACATCTGTTTATCAAAACCAATGCCCGGCGCAATAAACCGGGCTTCCCCATACAGTCCGGCGGCAGCCACACCGACGCCAGCCATGCCCGCCCCGCGCGCCCCGGCGGCTAACTGCTTGCCGGAGTCATAGCGCTTTTTTACCGTACCGAGTCTGGCCTGCTGCGCACTGACGCGGGCGAGCGCATCACGCTGACGGTTGAGCTGCGCCGTCGTCTCGCTGACGAAGGTTTTCAGGCGGCGCTCATCGGCTGACAGCGTGCGCGTATTAATCCCGGCCTGCGCCAGTTCCTGACGCTGACGCTGCACTGATTGCCTCAGTCCGTTGTATTTAGTTTGCAGGTCAGACGCAGCGCGCTTGGCATCTTCCAGCGCCTTGGCCTGCGCCCGCGTTGGATTGGTGGTGTTTTTAAACTGGACAGCCAGCGCGGCGGCTTCCTGTTTTGCATTCTTAAGAGACTGGCCGGTAACGGCAAGCTGACCGCTCGTTTTACGAAAACCCTCAATACGCCCGGCTTGGGCGTTCAGGGATTTGAGGGAGTTTTGGGTATTTCGGATATCCCCGGACAGCGACTTACTCGCTGTCTGGATGGATTTAAACGGGCGACTTGCTTGGTCAACGGCCTTGAGCAGAACCTGCAACTTAACGTTACTCATTGGCGTGTCCACTTCGTTCGATTGCCTTTGCGCGCCATTGTGCGAGCTCGGCGGGGCTCATCGGATAGAGCTCTGACGGTGGCCAGTGAAAGACCACCGCCACGTCAGCCATCAGGTCATCTACCCCAAAGCGGGGCGGGAACGTCAGTGTTCCGAATTCGGCGATAAAAAACCAATCACCTTGCCCGCCAGCGCCACAAGGTCTGGCAGCTCCAGCGCGTTACACTCTTCTTTTGTCAGGCTCGGGTAAGTGATGCGCGGCAGTACTACCAGCAGCGCATCAACCTGCGCATTAGCCACGTCAGCCAAACCGACGCCGCGCAATGCTCCGGCAGTGGGACGGATAACCGTCACCGAATCAATCAGGGTTTCGCCGCGCTTGATGGGTTTATCCAGCGTCACGACGTTGGTGTTTTCGTCGGCGGTAGTCAGGTCTTTATTGCTCATCGGATTATCTCCACGTCAGGTTATGGGCGTGGCCAGCGGTTACCGGCCACGTGGTGATTACAGGCCGATATTGCGGCGGTGTTTTTCCAACATGTCAGTGCCGTTGACCATCTCGACCATGTTCACGGTGTCGATTTCAATCAGCGTACTGCCATCAATCACCAGCTTGTAATACGTGCACTGCGTGGTGATTTTGCTTTCTGTGTCTTCCCCCTGTTTCATGTCGCCGGTGTCGATTTCTTTATGACGCCCGCGCATAACAATCTCCACGGCGGAGACGTCGCCGGTGTCGTCGCGCTGGAAAGACCCGGCAAAACGCAGCGGCACATCCGCCGCACCGGCGGTGGCATACTGCGCCCACAGGGTGGCGTCCGGGAGCCCGCCCATTGACCACTCAACGGTCAGCGCGTCGTCGTCCAGACCAAAATCCACCGGCGCGGAGCCGTTCATACCGCCGCCGCGATAGTTCTCAAGCTTGCGGGTCAGTTTGGGCAGTGTGACCGACTGCACCACGCCCATATAGCTCAGGCCGTCGTTAAACAGGTTGAGGTATTTCAGTTTGCGAGGAAGTGCCATTGTGATTGCCTTTAGCTGTTGACGGATGCGGCCAGATTAACGAGGTAGGTGTCCGTGATACGCTGACGCAGGGTCAGGCTCTCCAGCGGCGGCACCGGCGTGTAGTCATAATCGATATAAAGTTTCCCGGCTTTCAAGGTCTCTTTATCGTTGGCGGATTCATCAAACCAGCAATTGCCGTCAATGATGTAGCCATTGGATTTGAGCTCACGGAATTTGGCGTTGATGCCGTCGATGATGTCGCGGATAAGCGTTGCCGTCATGGGCTTATCCACCGCCCACATGTGCGCTTCGGCCATTGTGTCTGCCAGTACCTGCGCGGTGCGGGTGTAGTTCTCAAACAGAAATAGCGGGTCATCAGAGCACGTGCGGTTACCCCAAAAACGGAAGCCGTCTTTGCGAACCAGCGTCGTGACACCCGCCTCATTAAGCAGGTCAGCATCCGTGCCGGAGGCCTGCAAATCCCAAAACACCGAGGCGCTGATACCGGTCACGCCGTTGACGCCAACGTTAGACAGGGTTTTATGCCAGCCGGTATCTTGGTCAATTTTGGCGCGCAGACCCAAGGCGCGCGCCGTCGCGTAAGCGGTAGCACTGGCGTTTGCCGTGGTGTCCCATGAAATAAAATCAGGCCAGATAAGCATCAGCTCGCGCTGGCTGAAATTGTCACGGTATTTGATGGCATCAGAAAGGGTTTTACATTCCCACGCGCTGATGTAGCCAAACGCGCGCAGCGACTGGCAGACCGAGGCCAGCGCCGTGGCCACTTCCTGAGAGTCCAGACCCGGCACACCCAAAATACGCGGTTTTACGCCGGTGACCGCCTCGGCAGTAAGCAGTGCTTTCAGGCCTGTATATTTGCCGTCAGCACTGGCACCGCCGAGGATATTAGACAGGGTTTCGGCCTTGGCTTCTTCTTCATCTTCATTCTCTGACTCTGCAACACGAACCACAACGGTGACTGGCTTGCACTGGTCACCAATGGCCGAAAGCGCCGCCAAAAGCGTACCGGTTTTACCGGCTTTGCCTTGGGCGGCGATCACATCGGTAATTAAAACCGCCGTGTTAAGCGGAAAGGCTTTATCATCAGCATCATTAGCCGTGCAGACCATGCCGATAATGGCCGTGGATACGGTGGAAATAACGCGCGTTCCGTCGTTAATTTCGACGACCTGCACGCCGTGGTGAAAATCACTCATCGGGTTAACTCCGTTAAAATAGGCAAGGCAATTTTGTTGTTTAACGGCAGTCAGGGCGAGCGGTAAGCGTTGGGAGGCGGGCTGTACAACAGGCGAAAAAAAGCCCCTTGCGGGGCGATGAGTCAGGCGGGCAATTGCGGCCAGTCGATATCCGGCGCAACGGACAAATCAAGCCGGTTGAGTGCGACACGGTATTTTTTCCAGTCTTTAAGACTTGCCATTTCTTCTTCTGTTACATCGTCAATATCAACAGCATCTTGCAACGGAGCGATAGCAGCATTAGACGCTGCGTAAAGGTCTGCCCGCTTTGTCTCAGCTAGAGCAATATGTTCTTCTGGTGTATATGATTTCGCAATTATATTTGAACCATCAAAACACCACTCTCCCCTCGCTGAAAATCCTTCCGGGATACCCGCTAGCGGTATTTCCGCAACTGAGTTATTTTGCGGCCATAACGCCGAGACATCACCACCCGCAGAAATAATTACTCCCTCACCATTGAATACGATTTTCAACGTGTCGGCACTGAATGCTTTCTGTGATTCGTACCAGTCATTACCTTCTGCATCGCACAAGAAAATAATGCCTGCCTCCGGGAAGGGGTTATTTTTTGGCACATAACTTTTGAAATTTTTATAAATAATCACTTGGCTTCCCCTTAAAGACTGGTGGTGCCGTACCAGTTTCCACCGATACAAACTTGCACCTGCCTGACAGCAAACTGCATGTTAATAGCGTAGTTCGCTGTTGATTGCACACCGGTCAGAACCTGCCCGTTGTCGTAATTAAGCACATTGTTACCAATCTGCCCCGTCCAGTTTGCATTAGAGAGCCGGACACCCGTCACAGCCGCTCCTGTCGGCGGCGGGTTATTGGGGCTATATACGCGCTGTGATCTTTCGTAGATATATCCAGCCGTATTTATGTCGCGCCCCGGATACACATCCCCCGTACCGCTAAATGTTACCCTCCCCGTTTCTGTTGAATTGTTGGTCGTTACCGTCCTGAAAATAAAGCCGCCAACGCCCCCGCCACGGTTATTAACAAAATCAGACTCGCCTTGCCCGCCTGTTTCATTCCAGCCGATAAATGTTCCCTGAACTTCTTTTCCCGGATTGGGGGGCTGCGTAGCACTTAAATAGGTTGCATTGACATAGCCGCCAACGTTCCCGCCAGACTGAGGATAAGCGCCCACGTTACCTGCGCTGATATTAATATCCGCGCTACCATCAAACGCCACCCCGGCAATCTTACGTGCTGTTGCCAGCTTGGTGGCTGCAACAGCCGTCCCACCAGCAGGCAGTGCACCAACATCAGCCGGAGTCGGCTTATTAGCCTGACAATAAATTTCGTTCCATGCTGACCATGGGCCATCTACCCCATTCCATGCCCCGGTGGCTGAACGGGTGAATTGTCGACCGTTATTATTAAAGGCAATTTGCTGTGTCGCATTCGGACCCCACGTCACGAAAATAACGCCCACGAATCCATTCATCGGGTAGCCCTTATCCGTGGTCGCAGCAGCAACACCGGGTACGCCATAATGCCCAAACATGCCAGACCCGCGCAGAGTGTTGGGGGTATCTGTGGCGGCTAAGTTGGTGCGAATTTTAAACGCCGTAGCGATTTCATCAGCCAGTGCTTTTTCGCTGGCGGCGCTTTGTGCTGCCGTCCATGCACCAACGTCTGCGGCTGTCGGTTTATTGTTGGTGCCGTAAACCGCCACCCACGGACGCCATGGGCCATCTTTGCCATTCCAGTTGGTTGAAAGCCCGCGCATCCAGACGTTGCAGGTATCAAAGGTGATATACATCTGCTGACAGCCGTAAGCGCTGCCGGTCACAAACAACGTACCCGCCTTGGCTTCCGGGTAGTTTCTTTCCACCGTCGCAGACGCATTGGCGGATTGGTGATAAACAACGGCCTGAACGGCCGTCAGACCAAAACCCACGGTGTTAAGGTCAGTGGCACCGAGGGCAGTATTTGCCGCAACCGAACCGGCCGTACTGGCCTGCACCCAGTCACGCCATGGCCCATCAGTACCATTCCACGAAGCGTTTAACGCCCGAGTCCATACCATGCCGGTATTTTGCACGGTGTAACGTTGCAACACGCCGCCTGTCCATGATGCTGGTATCACCTCCAGTACGCCCGCCGCCTGCGAACCTGACGGATAACCGTTTGCCGCGGTCGCATTGGCTCCGGTGCTTTGCACATAAAGACCAATCATCCCAAGATTTAGCGTGTTGATATTGGTCGCACCTAATACCGTCGTTATAACAGGCAGCCCCCCAACGTCTGCGGCTGTAAGATTCTGATCTGCGCTTAATGCCTTACCGTTGATTTTACGGGTGGAGGGGACGCGACCATTCGCGTTGTCATTCGCGGCTTTCACCGCCTTTGGCGTCGCTGCAAGCACCTCACTGGTACTGCTGACCGAGCTGTTAAGCTGGACAAACCCTTTTGCCGTCAGCGTGCCGTCGGGATGGTTGCGTGATTTCTCATGCTCGGCCAACTTATCATCAACATAATCTTTGGTGGCCATGACCGTGGAGCCATCAATGCTCAGGGCAATGGCGTTAATCTCACTGACAATCAGCACCATGCGCAGCGTCTGTAAGCGGCCCGCCCCTTCAGCTAATTCCGGCTTATAGCTTTCAGCCATATTACTGACGGCAATCAGCACGCCGTCAGCATCATAAAGCCCCATCTCCCGCATCCAGAAGCCGCCGATTTCCGACTGGATCACCAGCTCGGCTACCAGATAGTTACTGTTCTTTGCGTCAATACTCAGTCGGTTGAGACCCGCGCGATAAACCTCATTAATCAGCTTGGTCTGTTTTGAGTCCGGGGTCGGGAGCTTTCCGCCCCCATCACCGACGGCCATCTGTGTGATGTTGACCTGCGTCCCGCCTGCCGTCGCGGCGGCAATTTTGGCCGCACCGGCGGTGGTCAGTAATGCTTTATACGTCGCCATGAAATGTCCTCTGATTAGGCCGGATAAACGGTGATAACGTCGCCGTCATAAGAAAGCGCGCCGATAAAAATATGACCGGGGATATCCTGAATGATGGTCAGCGTTTCAAGGTGGCGGCTGGCCGGTTTGGCATCCGCAATAAGCCGCTCCATCTCCTGATACATTTCCTCGGTGATGCCGCTCTCCAGCACACCGATATCAAGCCGAAACGTACCCGGCGGGCTGTTAGTCTCCCACCACTCAGAGATTTTAAGGACATACCCCAGCGGCTCGACCACACGGCGGATCGCGCTGATGGTGCCTTTGTGGCTGTGAATAAAATAAGCCGATTGAATAACGCCGCGCTTGGTGACTTCCGGCCATTTCTCATCCCACCGGTCAACCGAAAACGCCCATGCCAGATAGGGTAAGAACTTCGCCGGGCAGGTCTGCGGGTTCCATAAATCACGCAGCGGCACCCGGACGGCGGTCAGCTCGGCGCAAGCCGCAGCAGCGGCGACCTCCAGCGGCGATGAACCGACGGGTAAGAGTCGTGCATTACTCATCGGTGCCCCCGATTGTGATTGAGGATGCAGTGCAATATGAAGCCTGCGTGTCATCGAGCACGATATCGGCCAGCGGCTGCGTGAGCTCGACACGCTGAACACCTTCAACGTGCAGCGCGGCATAGATAGCCGAGAGGCGAATATCGCGCCCCAGCCTGTGCTGTGCCAGCGTATAGGCGTTGAGCTTATCCACTGCGGCCAGCCTGACGGGCTCAAGCTCCGGGCCCGGATAAACATAGAGCTTCGCGATAATCTGATAAGGCACCACCACGGCGGATTGCACAGTCACCCGGTCAGCTACCGGGCGAACGTCTTCGGCATTGAGCGCGGTATTAACGATAGCGATAAGCTCATCACTGGCCGTGCCGTCACCCTCGCGAGAAAGTACGGAAATCGTCACGCTGGCCGGTGTCGGGCTAATCACTGACACATCCGCCACCCGGCCATCAGCACTGCGGCCATGAAACTGGTAAGCGCCGGTTGACCCGGCCACGCTCAGCCCCTCGAAAGCCTGCTGAATGCGCACCCGAAAATCAGCGTCACTTTCCAGCACCTCAACCATCGGCGGCAATACAGAATCATCAGCCTCAGTGATAACCAAGCGGCTGACGTTGTAATTTCCTCCGAGCTGGTCAAGGTCGCGCCCCGCCGCGTAGGCCAGCATATTGGCGCGCGCCGCTTCATTGACGCGCTGACGCAAAATCACCTCACGGTAAGCGTTCTCCTGCAACAGCTTGACGATGGGCTCAGATTCCAGCGCCAAGGTGCGCGCGACGGCTTCGCGTTCGCTCTCGTCATACAGAGAGAGCAACGTCGCTTTTCGCTCGGCAAGCAGGGTTTCATAATCCAGTTTCTCCACCACATCCGGGGCAGGAAGCAGGCTTAAATCAATTGTGGCCATAGCGTTAACTCAGTTGGATGGAAGAAGAAAAACCGCCGGGAGAGTCCGTGCGATGACCGGTAATGTTGACCACCATCTCCCCGCTATACGTGGTGTCAAAAGTGATGCCGGACAGGCTGATGCGGGGCTCCCAGCGGAGGATCGCCGAATAACACGCCGCCATGATTTGCAGCCGCAGCGCTGCGTTTTGTGGCTGGTCGGTCAGCGCGGAAAGCAACGACCCATAATTTCGGAGCATCACCCGCGAACCTATCGGCGTGCGCAAAATATCACTGACCGACTGGTTGATGTGCGCCATGTCTTCAACCGCGCGCCCGGTACTGCGGGACATGCCGAGGTATTTCGCATTAGTCATTGTTTAATTCCCCTGCGGTCAGTTGGGCTTGCCGGTGTTACCACCGCCAGTCTGGACGCCGCCGTGTGTATGGGTATCCACCTGCACACCGTTGGACGTAAACGCGCCGCCGGTGTGTGCAATATTGCCTTTCATCGCGCCGCCTTTTTGCACCTCTAATGAGCCGGTGGTCAGCTTGTTGGTACAGACGACCTCTGGCGTATCAAGCGTGATTTTGGTACTGGCCGTGACGGTGACATTTGGCGCAGTGGCATTAATTGACGTTGCAGCGGAAATCTTCGCGGTTTTAATGCCACTTACCGTCAGCGCGCCGCTTTCCGGCTCGTATTCCAGCACGGCACCATCAGGAAAACTGACGTGATACGCCTGCGGTGATGCTGACGGCGCGGGGAAGTCATCGGAATAAATGCCCGGCAGTACAAACCCGGTATCGAGCTCACCACCAAGAGAAAGCAGCAAAACCTGCTCACCCACAGAGGGAGCCCACCACGTCCGGGCACTCCCTGCGCGGGGCGTCAGCCAGTGCAACCAGTCAGTAACAAGCTCACCGGTCTGGACACGGCAGACACCCAACGTTGTATTCACTTCGGCAACCACGCCAATGCGGATAATGTCGCGCACGGCGCGGGCAAGTTCGGATAGAGTTTCGAGTGTTTTCATACTGGAAAGGATGCCGTCAGAGAGATCTGTCAGCAATGCAGGATTGCTATTTGACAGGCAGCACAACAAGCTTAAAAAAGCAGTTATTTAAATACATATATTATTATATAT